>JAZOQL010000076.1:0-10132 GCA_045656065.1 Rikenellaceae bacterium
CCCTATATGGCTCTGTCGTTCCTCCTGTGTAATGATGCACATTGAGGCATAGCGAAGCCAAGAACACCGCCAAGAACAGCAACAGTGCTATGTTTTTAAGCCTTTCCATATTCCTCAACGTATTTCTTGATGGCATCAACGTGTGTCGTTACCACTGCCTCATATCCCTCCTTTGATAAGATGTACGCAAGGTCTTGCTCATTATCCATAAAGAAATTTTCAGTCAGCACCGCAGGGCATTTCGTCTTGCGCAAGATATAGAAACCCTCCTCCCAATCGGGGTCGCCGTCCGAAAACTCCTTGCGTATGGTCTGCCCGGTAAAGTTCTTTGCCGCCTCCACATACAACATAGTGGCAAATTCATCGCTCTTGGTCTTACCCTTGCTTGTGTAGGTACTCCACCCACGAGCCTTGCCCCATTCGCCGTTTTTCGATGCGTTGCAGTGAATGGAAACAAGCACCACGTTTCCTGCGCCCACACGTCCGCAAATTTCGTTCACACGCCTTGCACGCTCTTCCAAAGGAACGTCAATCGTTTCTCTTGTGATGAGTTCTACATCGTAGCCCTGCATCAGTAGTCGTCTCTCGATAGAGGTTGCTACCTCACGTGCATAGAGATACTCCCTAAACTTTCCGTCCGGGCTTCTCTTGCCTGGTGTATTCTCGCCGTGTCCGTTGTCAATAAGTATCTTCATATCCTAATCGGTTAATTTGTGATAGAAATCAAGTCTGATTTTAGAATAGACAGCCTCAACATTCGTGAACGCACGTGCATTGTTCTGTGTCTCGGCATATACCTCACTCTCAACAACGCCTGCCACCCAATCAATCCATTCGGGTGTGGTGTACTGCGTCAAGGTTTTACCCCTGTATCGGTGGTTGTCGAAGCGGCTGTTTCTGTCCTCGTGCAAGTTGCAGAGCAACGTGCGTATCTTCGCTTTGGTCGCTTCCTTGTTGACGATGTTGTTCTCCTCACGCACCTTTTTGATGATGCGGCACACACGCTCCACAGCCAAGTCAAAACACGTGTTTGATATGTTCTTTATCTGCAACAGCGTGGCAGGGCGCATCCCGTCCGCAATGTCGTTCAGCAGCTCATTCTGCTTGTTGGTGGTCTCCAAGAGTTCGCTCATCATCTTGGCATTGTTGGTCATCGTGCTGTCAATGATACTCTTGAACCATTTGAATAGAGCAACCCACATCAATAGAGACAATACGATGAATGCGGAGCATATAACCACCATTACACCGAAGTTACTGATACCCTCGGCAATCTGTGTTACACCTTGTACCTCGTTCATAGCACTGCCCTTATAGTGTGTCCTACAAATGCTCCGACTGCTGTCAGTCCAAAGTCTATCCAATCCCATTCACCGCCGTGCGCCTTGTCTTTGTACTCCAAAGCACCTGCGGCAACCAAACCTGCATACCCGGCACAATACCAACTGTTAGCACCTATGCCGATACACATACCTCCTAAAAGGTGTTTCCATCTGCTGCTCGTTTTCAGCCATTCAATAAGTTTCTTCATAAAATGTATCTGTTATTGGTTAAATACACTCAAATCGAGGTTGTCCTTTTCCTGCCAACCCTCATCAAGCACCTGCTGAACGAACGCCAACGATGTCATATAGAACTCCTGCAAATCATCAAGCGTAGTGAATGTGTGGTAAACAGGCTGCTCGTCTGTGCCGAACTTGAACTTCACAGGCAACGATTGTCCGCCTGTCTGCACAGCCAAGTCATAAGCTGCCTTGTAATTAAATTGGTTTTCTGTGGATAGCCATATAGGCATATCTTTCCACACCAAGCCACACAATATCTTTTCCTCCACATTGCGGTTGATTTGGGCGATGATAATCTCCTTTATCTCATCCTGTGTAGGCTTACGTGTGAAACGCTCCCTATAAGTCCAACCCGACACGCCATCTGTGCCGTAACCGTATATCAGTTCCCATTTATTGCGACCGATTTTCATTAGGCGGTCGTGCCTCTCGGTGGCTCCGTATCTTTTTTCCATTGCGATGCACTAATTAGTTTCTACAAAAATACTTGCTCCGCCTTTTTTCAGTTGTTTATCTTGTTACGCTTCCGCTATGTGAAACTGTACTTCACTTTGTTACCGTCAAAACGCTCACTTGTGATTTTGGTCTCAAATGGGAAACCGTCCTCAATGTCGCTTATCTGGTCAAGGATATTCTTCATTTCCTCCGAGGCGGTAAAGAACTTGCCCCATTGTTCGGTCTGCTTGTCTTTGAACGAAACAAGATAGCGACCATCGCCGTGGGGTGTTTTCATATCCGTCTGATAGTCGTGTATCTCTATGGGTATGTTCTGTATCGCTGCAAGTCTTACAGTGTTACCCGGAAATCTTTTCTTTCCGTCTTTCGGGGTGTAGGTTACACCCAATTCTCCAAACTTTTTCATTTTCTTTCCTGTTAGTTTATAATACAAATGTTTGCAATCAGCGTGGCACGCCATTCCTTTGAATGAGCCGATAATGGATTGCCTGCGCTTTCTCGATTTCACCTTGGCCAAGTGTCGGGCTGCTTTCTGTTTCGTTCGCTTTCGTATCAGCGAATGTGTGCGATAGTCCACATAGCCGAGGTAGTCAAGTCCGCATTCTTCAAGAGGGCGCACAGCCTCGTTGGGCTTCACTCTCAATCCGATGCTTTCAACGTGGGCTACAAGAATGTCCCTCAATCGCCATAGTTCCTTTTTGCTGCTTGCCAACATTACAATGTCATCGCAATAGCGGTAATACAGATAGCGCACCTCAAAAGAGCCGTCTTTCTGCTCCAACTCGTACGATGCTACCTCCGATGTCATAAGGTGGTCTAACCTCGACAGGAACAGGTTGGCGAAGCATTGCGATGAACGTAGTCCCTTTGATAAACCCTCGGGCAATAGTTCGATAAAGTTGTCAAGTATCGGCAACAGCACAGGGTCGCTGATGTATTCTCTTATCAATGCTTTCATTCTCCACTGCTCAATACTATCGTAGTAGTGGTGTATATCGCACTGATAGTAGAACGGTGTCAGTTCCGGTACGCTCTTTACATCGGTTTCTACGATGTGATGTAGCCAATGCATACCACGTCCGGGAATACTTGCCGCCGTATTCTTGATGAGCGTAGGGTAAGTGTATTTCTCAACAATTACCATAATGGCGTGGCAACCGACACGTCCATACACTCGTGGGGCTTGCACTCGCCTTACTTTCGGACCATCTTTGACCTCCATTTCGTTGAACTCGGTAATACGGAATGTACCGTTTGCCAAGTCTTTCAACAGCCTGCTACACATCTTCTCTCGTTGAGGGTAGTATTTCTCACGCTGTTCCTTACATTCAAGGTGGCTGACAACGTAGTCAAAGGCTTCTTCTACATTCTCCCTCGTGGCAATCTCGCTCATCAGATTGTTGAGGGGAAATATTGTCTTTTCCATATTGTTCTATGCCTTCAAGGCACTCAGTTATGTTCCGGCTTTCTTCCTTGCGGAGAGGGTTGCCGAGGCTCGTGTCTCTCGCTCCCTGCGGTGGCTACACGTAGCCGTGCAGTTAGAACGATTATATATAAGCGTGGCGAACATCCACGTTTATTTGCTTTGATTGTGAGCCGAGAGCCGTTGTTCGTGTTCGAGTTCGAAGATGCGTTATTCGCGTTCGCATAAACGAGACCGTAGTTCGCATTCGCATTGTTACCACCACGACCAACCACACGGCTATGGAGACACTCTACCTTTTTTGCAGTCTTGCGACTGCCGTTAAACTTTCATTTCTTTTCTCGCCGCCCTTTGCCGGGCGGTAACAGGCAAGAGTGAGCAGACCCCTAAACAGGGTCTCTCACTCTGACGTGTTTCGTTCTTTTCGTTTCCATCGCTTTACTCAATTTCGATTTTTCCGATGAAGGCGAGCCGAGAGCCGTAGTACGTGTGCGAGATCGAAGATGCGAAATTCGCGTTCGCAAAAACGAGACCGTAGTACGCAAACGCAACGCTACCACCACGACCAACCACACGGGCTTTTTCACCCGAATAGTAGTAACTATCGCTATACCATTGGTTGTATGCAGAATTATCGGTAGTCATTCTCGATGCAATATAGTCGCAGTAGCGACCGAAGCGTACACGACCGATAGTGTAGTGAGTTGTTGAAGCGGCACAAGCCTGTACCTTGCGTTCCGTATCGGTGGCAGGGTCATAGATATGCCAAACTCTATCTATCACATCGGCGGCAATGGCAACGCCTTTGTTCTTCAAGAACGATTTGTACGATACCACGTTCACGGCGACATTATCAGTCCACTCATAGTTACAGCCTACGAAGTTCTGTAAACCGAATATCAAGTTACCGATATTGCTTCCCGAATACTTGCGTGTCTGATTACCGTAGGTGTTCAGCGAGTTCGCACCTGTCGTATAACCTGCACTGCAACCATAGCCTGCATATGCTTGAATATCACGTGTTCCCACCAATGCCATTACAAGGTTGGCAACGTCCTTGCTCATTTCGTAGTCAATGGCTTGATAACCGTTCCTGCGGAACATAGCAAGGTTCATAAAGTCCTTGCAAGAAAATCCCTTTACATTGGGCGCAGTGACATTGGTTACCTTTCCGTTCTCATCGTAAGTCCATTCGGTATTTGTGGCGGCTCCTGTACCTACCTGCGATTTTACACCGCTGATAGAGCGCAAGCGCATAAGTCCGTCCACAGATGCACCATATACACCGATGAGGCGGTCGGGAGTATGTACCCAATCAGGCTCAATGGCTTCAATGGCATTGCTATCTACGGCGATTGTCTCAATATCGTCCAATCCTGTCTGTGAAGAGAACACAAAACGTTTAGCACCCTGCGGAACATCACAGAAGATGTATTCACCCGGTGTGAAGTCAAACAGAGAATGTGTAACGTACATATTGAACAACGATACCACATTGTCGTTTTCATCCACGAAAGCACCACCGACCGCACTCGAATTGACACCGGGGAAGCGTACCTGCTTCATACCATCAACGTCCATTGAATAGGTGTTGTGGTTGGCGTTCTCGGTAATCACCAACGGACTGCCCACACTGTTGCCCGACACGAACACAGAGGATAGTTCCTGCAACAGAATTTCGCTCAGTTTCTTTCGGGTTATCTTGTTGGCGGTACTCATAGGCTCATTCTCTTGCGATGAGGCGAAGAAGTGCTTCTGCTGATTTTTGTAGTCGTTCACACCCTTATACCAATAAGGCTTCAAACGCTTCATTATATCAAAGCCCTCGCCCGATGTATCGCTCAAGTCAAGTTGCGTACCGTCTGCAAAATAATTGTAGTCGGCATCGCTCAACTGACGACATTTCATCGCTCCTGCACTTGCATCATAGATGGCACGGTAGGCGTGGCTCTCTGCCTCTATACGTGCAAAGTGTCCGCTCTTCTCGTACTTGTTGCCATACAGGTAACCTGTCTTGTTATCCACATTCGTGATGTTGTAGCAATCCTCTTCCTCGTCATTAAAGATAACCTGCGAGAATTGGGCGTTGTAGATGCTCAACTCCTTGAAGTAGTCCTGCAAAGCTGCTACTTCGCTTTCCTCAATAAGTTCGGTCAATATCCATCGTCCTGTGATACCGCTACACTGTCCGCTCTCATCGTATGCATTGCCGTTGGCATCAAGACCGATTGCACCGCTATCCTTGACAGCACGGAGCATATCAACGCTTGCCGACACGTTCACGTTAGGAATACGAACGGTTTTCAACGCACTTGCGGTGGTAATCTGTTCCAACAGGCTCATTGTATCAACGTGAGAACAGTTGTTCACAAATACCTTTGCAACCTTGCCCATACCTGCAATCTTCAAACCGCCCGGATAGGTAAGGCTTGGCAGGTTGTTCAGCACAATTTCGGTCATCGTGTTGGGCAGTGTCAGTTCCTTAATAGGCGATGTCTCGGCAAGGGTAATGGTAGAAAGCGAGGTGCTTTCTGCATATACCGATACCAAGCGAGGACACTTCGATGCGTTCATCGTCTGCACCTCGGTATTGCGCACATCAAGAATACGCAAGAACGGCATATCGCCCAAATCAAGATTGGTCATATAGCCTGTGTTACCGGGCGACATTGTCCAATCTCCGTGTGTCTCGCTACCCAAATACAACTCCTGCAAGAGTGCCATTTTCGACAAGGTGTTACCGAACTGTGGGTCGATGCTCACTTCGCTCAAGTCAAGCATACTCATACGGTCTGCCTGGTATATGTAGAGCATAATGTTCTCACCGTGTTGGAAGTTGCTGAACACGCCCTCTTCACCTGCTTGCAGGTAGATACCCTCGGTAATGTTACCGCTATCGTTACCGATACCGAAATAACCTGTCTTGGCTGCTTTGAAACGGATAACTGCACCGTCCTTTGCACCAATACGACCGCCGATATAACCGCTTTCAGCCTTGAAGTCGCCACAACGGTAGTAACCGTCTCTGATGCGCCAACGCTGTTCAATGAACGCAGGAAGAGAGGTCAATCCAAGACCTTGCAGAGCGTAGAAATAGATGTCGCTATAACCTGTGTACTTGATGTACTTACGCTCTCCGTCAAAACTTGAAACAACCTTTGGCCACTTCTTCAGACGCTCATCAACAAAGTAGTGCAATGCGCCCTTTGGCGAGAATGGTCCTGCACCAATGCCGAGTGTGTCCGGCAATGAACGCATAGTGTCAGCGATAGCCAACAGGGTAATGGTGTTGCCGTTTTGGTCAACCTCCATTGTCTGCTGTCCTCTGATGTTGTTCCAAAGCACAGAGCCACGTCCTGCGTATGCGCTGCTTGTCAAGTCGCCCGGGTCAACTTCGGGGTCAATGGTCTGTCCACCGTCATTGTCCTTACCGTTACAGGTATCGCAGTCGTACACCTTGTTACAGTACATACGGCGTGCGTTCATACCGTTCGCACCGCTATACACACCGTCTTTTACGCTACAACCGTCCTCCAAGAACCACATAGGCTGCATATTCTTCGCCTGTTGGTCAACGGCTGCGAGGTAGTCTGTAAAGAGGTAGTACGCCACAAGCGAGTACGGATTGGCATACTTCCACATCTGAGTTTTCCAAATGTTCTGCCAAGTGTCGGCAAGTTCAGCCTTTGAATAGTCGCAACTATTACAGAACACCAACATCTGATACAGGTCGTATGGAACTTTGCGACCCATTGCCAAGTCCTCTTGCAGTTGGTCATCGTCAATCATACACTCGAAGTAGCGTGTCCACATCGGATATGTAGGCTGTCCGAGTTTCAGTTTGGTAACCCAAGATGCTTCGGCTGTGGTCGGCTCCATCATATCGGCAATGCTGCCAACGCCCTGCCACCAATTCAAGCCGTCATAACTCAACAACTCGTAACCGCTCACAGGGTTGAGCACCTTACCTGTAATCTGCCACTTGCCGTTTACCTGCTTCATTTCGCCTTTCTGTGCCGTCCACGCTCCGCTCTCGTATGCCATAAAGCGGTAGATCTCGCCACAGTAGAGCGACAACAGGTAAAGTTGGCTCTTGTCGGTGGTGCTGTCATTCTTGAAGCGCATTTCGATTTGGTCAAGTGTTTCGCCCTCCTTACCGAAATACTCAATGAAATCGCCATAGTTCACACAGCCTAAGTTGTAGCCGGGTGTGTCGAGGAAACCAAGTGCCAACTGTTCGTTCTTATCCTCTTTCCAATTGCCCTTTGCGTGAAACCAAGCATCGGTAAGGCTCTCCATTGTCGAACGGAATGCCGCAATCGGGTGGTTGGCGGTTGAGTGGTTCATCTGTAAGCCTGTCAGCCTTACTCCTTTCTTCTCCCAAGTGCCGTCAAAGGCTCGCTGTGCAGGGGTCAGATAGTTGCTGCCGAGCGCACGATAAGTAGCGTTCATCAAGTCACAAACACCGCAGTCGTTTACACCCGAGCTGTCCGAATAGTCCACCTTTACGGTGATGATGCTTACAGGAATGGAGTTTTCGCCTACACGCACATAGCCGAGTTTCATCAACTCGTATGAAATCAACGCATCCTCGTTGGTGTAGTCCGGGTAGATTGGTGTTACTTCCCAGCCCTCATTCTTGCGCAAGTAGAAGCGGTCATTCTTGATAGGACGTTTTGCCGAAGTCGTACCCTGTCTGCGCCACTGAACTTTTACTGCCTTAAAGCTGCGCCAAGGCATTGTCGGGTGGTAGTAGTACAGCGTACACTCAAACTTCTTGCTTGTATCAATATCGCCGTCAAACGTGTCAAAGGTGGATTGCTCCTGTACTACGACATAGTACGGGATACCTTTCTCTTTCAGTTTTTCAAGTGTCGGGCGGTTCTGCGTGTCAAGCACATCCTCTTTCTCGTACTCCGCAATCATAGCAGGGGTATCGGTCAATTTGCACAAGTAGTTCTGAAATGCCTGTGCCCACTCATAATGGCTGTCGTAGGCAAGGAAATAGTACAGATACAAATCGCCCTCAGTTCCATTAAATGTGATTGTCTTACTGTTGAGGATAGCACCGCTATTGCTGATGTAACCGATACAGCCCACCTCCTCACCGTCCAAGTACAGTTTGATGCACGAGTAGTTGCTGCCACCACGTGTTACATAGATGGTGGACGGCTCAACGACTACCGCCATTGTGTGTTTCTCGGCACACTTGAACGAACGCTCTACCAATGTAGGCTGTCCTGTCTTGCAGTAGATAGCAGCCTTATTGCCGCACAAATAGAAACCTACACCGCTATCGGGGTCGTAGCACTCAATGAGTTTGGCACTTGCCTCCTTGATGTTCTTTGTGGCAAAGGCAAACTGAATGGCATTACCTGTCGTGCGTTCTGTGGCTGAATTGCCGTATGGGTTATAGCCGACAATCTCTGCCGTTACATTCTCTGCAATACGCAAACAACGCTCACCGAGGTAGTCCACGAAACCGTTGCTTGAATAGTTCGAGCCTTTCACAACCATTTCCACGCCATTGTTCTTAATGGTATGGTCGCTCTCGCTGTTGCTACGACTTGCAAAGTCAAAGCCGAACAAAGCACCGTCTTTGATTACGGCACCAATGGCACTGCCCGATACAGTTACCTCTATTGGATTGGTTATTGAAAGACCACTCTCTGCGTGTACGATGATTTGCTGTGTTCCGTCAGTACGGTAGCCCTGTATCTGCTTGTTTACCTTGATAGTCTCGGCAATCATAGCCTCAACGGAGGTTACAAGTTCATCGCCATAATACACCCTAATAGGTGTCTCGGTCTTGCCCGAAGTGTATGCGGCAACCTCAACGGTCAAGTTGTCATACAGGCGCAACGAGCCGTTATTGGTGTCGTTGAAGCGGATAGCAACAATCGGTGTAGTGTTGTCGGCATCAACGCACATAATAGCCGAATAGATGGTGTTACCTCTTACTCCCGACTTGGTTTCAATACCGTAAAGACGTACAGGGTATGCACCGTGCAAAAGTCTTTCGCCACCTCCGAACACGTTGCTTGGATTGACAGAAATACTCTTGGTGTAACTGTCGCTTACGGTTGCTTCGCCCAACTTCTTCCACTCGCCATTATAGAGCATTTCCACTACGGCAAGGATAGATGAAGAGTTATTCGGGAACTTATAGAACTGTCCGATACTCTTTGCTCCACCGCCTACGGTCAATGCTGTGCTGCTTGTGTAGTTGAGTGCCATAGGCTGCTCAACGGTAACATCGACCGCCACAATGGTAATGGCTTTCTTCTTGCTGTTTCCGTCCGCATCGGTTGCCTGTACAAAGAAACTCTTTGATGCAGCACTGCTGAAATACTCTGTGAAGTCAAGGGCGAACTTGTAATCGGTGGCACTTGCCGAACCGACCTCGTTCATACTCTCGCTGAACAGTGTCAAACCTGTACTTGCATCAACGATAGCGAGGCTACGGATAACGCCCAATACCTCGTTGCCGTCCGGGTAACTTACGCTACGCAAGGCAACATTTACGATGATGTCCGAGCCGTATGCTACGGTAGGTGCAGCTTCTTCAAAGTAGATAGA
Organism: Rikenellaceae bacterium; assembly: GCA_045656065.1. GTDB lineage: Bacteria > Bacteroidota > Bacteroidia > Bacteroidales > Rikenellaceae > CAJGBR01. The sequence continues at coordinate 10,024 of JAZOQL010000076.1, forward strand.
CAGGGTGCTGTCCTCGCTCGAACCGCCACCTCCTGTATTCTTCGGTATCTTGATTTGCACATCGGGAAGTTGTGCGCCGTTGAGATTTACAGCCTTGTAATAGATGTAG
>JAZOQL010000077.1:0-9423 GCA_045656065.1 Rikenellaceae bacterium
ACCCGCGTCGGTAGACATAATCTTCATCATTCTCGCCAAGATGAAGTCGCCAATCAGCACAGCCTTCTTTCCGCGATAGGGTGCATTAGCCGAGGATTCGCCTCGACGGTGGTATGCTTCGTCAATCACGTCGTCGTGCACGAGCGATGCCGTGTGCATCAGCTCAATCAGCGTAGCGGCCACCAATGTTTTGTGCGTCGGAGTCGAGTGCAGCGCTGCAGCCAACAGCGTCAGCAGAGGGCGCAATTGTTTACCACGTTTGCGAAAAACAATGGCCAAAATACCCTTGACATAAGGGTCTGAAACCTTGATGGAATTTGAAAAAAACTCCTCAAACTGAGCCAATTCCGCACTCACCGGACGGCGAATATCTTCTAATGTAATCTTCTTTGAATCCGACATAAACAACCTTTTTCGTGTACAAAGATAAAAAATTGAGGGACAATAGACAAATTTCATAAATTTTTCATAAATTTTTCGCTAACTTTGCACGTACTATTTTTAAAAATATAGGATTTAATTTTATGGCAAAATTTCCCAAAGGCTTGAAGAAGGCAGTGCCCTACATCGTAGCGTTGCTGTCGTTTATGATTTTTTCGATGATTTATTTTGCACCTCAGTACAGCGGAGATGTAATCAAACAGGGCGATATGATTCAGAGTGCGGGTATGGGACGAGACATTGCTCAGCACGTTGCTCAGTATGACGAACACCCACAATGGGAGGGTGCAATGTTCTGCGGAATGCCTGCGTACCTGATTAATATGAATTATGATGGCCGTCTTGTGAAATATACAGCCGATGCGCTCTACTTCATCGGACAACCTGCTGCGTATATCTTCGTGGCTATGTCGGTATTCTTCCTGATGCTGTTGTGTTTCGGAGTCAATCCGTGGTTGGCTATGGTCGGAGGTTTTGCTTATGGTCTGTCTACATATTTCTACATCATTATAGCCGTAGGGCACATTACGAAGATGATTGCCCTGGCATTTGCTCCGGGTTTGATTGGAGCGATATACTACGCGTACCGAAAAAATATGGTTATCGGGGCAGTGCTTGCGGGTATTTTTGCAGCAATCGAAATCGGTGCAAACCACTTCCAGATTACCTACTACTTCCTGATGATTATGCTGGCGCTGTTCATCAGCGAGCTGGTCGTAGCCGTGAAAGAGAAGACGCAGCCTAAATTCATTAAAGCGAGTCTGTTGCTGCTCTTGGCCGGAGGTCTTGCTATCGGCGCGAACTTCAATCAGATATACTACGTAGCAACACACAGCCACGACACGATGCGTGGTGGCTCGGAGATTGCGGGTCTGACTACCGTAAAGTCGAGCCAGACTACCAATAAGGGGCTGGACCTCGCCTATGCTACGCAGTGGAGCTACGGCAAGGCTGAGACATTCAATCTGTTTATTCCCAATCTGATGGGAGGCTCGTCGGATAAGGGATTCTCTACGGAGGGTGAAGTTGCAGATGCGCTGAGACCCTATGCAGACGCAATCAGACCCTACTCGCCAAAACAGTTCGCATCGAGTCTGCCTGCATATTGGGGGCCGCAGCCTTTCACATCGGGACCTGTGTATATTGGTGCGGTGCTGATATTCCTCTTTGTGTTGGGTATGTTCCTGCTCGAGGGTGCAAAAAAGTGGTGGTTGCTGGGCGTTTCGGCATTGGCAATACTCCTCTCGTGGGGACACAATCTGATGTGGCTCACAGAGTTCTTTTACTATAACATTCCGTTCTATAATAAGTTTAGAACAGTATCGATGATCCTGGTTATTGTCGAGTTCTGTGTTCCGCTGGGAGCAATACTCTGCGTACAACGCCTCTTGTCGGGTGACATAAACCGCGAAAAGTTCAAGACTGCGATGAATTGGTCGGTGGGAATTTGTGCATCCGTAGCGCTGGTCTTCCTGTTGGTAGGTTCAAATCTGTTCAACTTCTCGAATCCTGTCGACCAACAGTTGCCAATGGACGTAGTCTCGGCTATGAGAAATGAACGTATCTCGATGATGCACCACGATTCGGTTCGTTCGTTGGTTTACGTCTTGTTGACTGCGGGAATTGTGTGGTTGTTCGTAGTCAAGAAGATAAAGTTGCGTATGGCGGTTATTGCTTTAGGTGTATTGGTGCTTGCCGATATTACTACGATTAACCTCAGATATATGAATCACGATAACTTCACTACGCCACGCAGCATTGCACCACAGCCGACCGAAGCCGACCGACTGATTATGGCAGACAATGAGCCTGGATTCAGAGTCGTGAATCTGACTACAAATACATTCAACGATGCGTTGACTTCAAATTTCCACCGTTCGGTCGGAGGCTATCACCCTGCGAAACTCTCGCGCTATCAAGACCTTATCGAGCGCTATCTCTCGACTGGCGATGTCCGCATCTACAATATGCTCAACTCTAAGTATTTCATTACACGCGGAAGAGACAATCAGCCTGAGGCTACGCTCAATCCTCAGAATCTGGGCGCAGCGTGGTTTGTGGATAATATTGCAAATGCCGAAAACGCAGTCTCTGAGCTCGAGCGACTCAACGAGGTGAACCTCAGAAGTACGGCAGTGGTGAATCCTGAGTTTTCGAAACTTGTGGTTAAAGATGCTATGATTGATACGAGTCGCTACATCAAGATGACCGATTACAGAGTAAATCATCATACATACACCTACAAGAACGACTATCGTGCAGTGGCAGTCTTCTCGGAAATATACTATCCTAAGGGCTGGACAGCATATATTGATGGCAAGGAGGCTCCCTATTTCCGAGCAAATTATCTGTTGCGCGCAATGTCGCTGCCCGAGGGTGAACACACTGTCGAGTTTAGATTCGCAGCTCCGAACTTCAGCAAGGTGACAGGTGTGACCTATGCTTGTTCGTCGATATTGTTGCTGGGGCTGGTGGGCAGTTTTGTTTACACCTATCTTAGAAGAAGAAAATCTCAAGAGCAGGAATAATGTCAGAGGATAGAAATAGTAGAAAAATAAAACGCAGAATCAGACGTGCGTATGCCGTTTCTACGGTCAGTATTGCGCTGGTAATCTTTGTGCTGGGCGCAGTTGGCTATTTTATCATCAATGCTCGCGAGGCATCGGACAGGTTGATGGAGAATATGACTATGTCTGTGATGCTCAGGGATAAACTCTCTGAGGAAAAGGTCGAGGCACTGAAAAAGGCTATTTCAGAATTCGAGGGCGTGAAACAAATCGAGTTCAAGACAAAGGCCGAGGCTGCCAAAGAGTTCAAGGAGTTTATAGGCAACGACTTCGAGGATTTCCTCAAGGAGAATCCTATTCCTGCGTCCATTGAGGTGAAGCTCGAGGCTGAGTACACAAACTCGGCCAATATGAAGAGAGTCGAGGCTCAGCTCGAAAAGCTGGAGGGCGTGAGAGAGGTGTTATACAAGGGCGAAATTATGGACCAGATAGGTGAAAATCTGCGTAAGTTCAATCTTGTGATGCTGACCTTCGGGGTAATTCTGCTGATTATATCAATGATTTTGATTGTCAATACGATAAAGATTACATTGGTATCAAAACGATTTTTAATCAACACGATGCGTCTGGTCGGAGCTACGCGTTGGTTTATCGAGCGCCCGATGGTCATACGTGCCGTAACGCAGGGACTCGGAGCGTGGGCTATCGCCTCGGTGATGCTGGCCGGAATGATTGTGGGGCTGAACGAAGGGCTGCCCGAGGTGGGATTGGTAAAGTCGCCCGAGATGATGATTATGCTCTTTGGCGGGCTGTTGTTGCTCGGAGTGCTGATTTCCACGCTGTTTACTTGGATTATCCTCAGACAAATGCTAAAGTCAAACTCGAAAAATATTTATTTGTACTAAAGATATGAACTCGAATAACGAAAAGAAAGAGCAAATGATATTGCCGGCAAAGAATCTGAAGTTGATGCTCATAGGCGTAGTTGTAATCGTAGTGGGATTTCTCCTGATGACGGGCGGCGGTAGCAGCGATCCAACAGTGTTTAATGAAGAAATGTTCAGTTTCAGACGAATAACACTTGCGCCGATAGTCGTTTTGGCAGGATTTGTAGTCATCGCATTCTCAATAATGAAGAAATTCAAAAAATAAACCTGCTTAGCCAATGTCCAATCTCGAAGCCCTGTTGCTGGGGATATTGCAGGGGTTGACCGAGTTTTTGCCTGTGAGCAGCAGCGGTCATCTCGAAATCGCAAATCAACTGCTGGGAATAAATGCCGAAACAAATCTGGCATTCTCTACGGCTGTGCACGCCGGAACGGTGCTCAGTACGTTGGTTGTGTTCCGCCGCGAAATTTTCGACATTATGCGCAGCGTGCTGAAATTCAAAAAAACGCCCGAAACAGACCTGTTTATAAAATTGCTGGTTTCGGCCATTCCGGTATTGTTTGTGGGGCTGTTTCTGAAAGATGAGGTCGAATCGTTGTTTGGAGGGTCGCTGTTGATTGTGGGACTGATGTTGATATTGACTGCAATATTGCTCACGGTTTCGCACTATGCGCCGCGTCGTGGGAGCGATATCTCGATGCTGAGTGCATTTGTAATAGGCATCGGTCAGGCTCTCGCAGTGATGCCTGGACTGTCAAGGTCGGGTACTACGATTTCGACGGGACTGATGATGGGTGTGAAGCGCGAAAAGGTTGCTGCATTCTCGTTTTTGATGGTGATAATTCCCATTGTCGGAGCTACGTTTCTTGAGGTTATAGATGGCGATTTCGGCTCGGGTGAGGGTGCGCTGGCGTGGAGCAAAGTGGCAATCGGTTTCTTCTCGGCATTTCTGTCCGGACTGGTCGCGTGTCGAGCAATGATTCGTCTGGTCAGTCGTGGCCATTTGTTGTGGTTTGCGCTCTATTGTTTCGTGCTGGGAACCATTATAGTTTTGTTGTAGTATAAGCCAATTGAAAAAATATGTTTGATAAGGAAAAGTTTGCCGCCGAAGGTTTGGTTTTGTCTGTGGATAAGCCATACGGTTGGACCTCTACGGATGTGGTGAGAAAGGTGAAGGCGATGTTGAGACGAGTGGGTTACCCGAAGACGATAAAGGTTGGTCACGCCGGAACGTTGGACCCTCTGGCTACGGGAGTGTTGCTGGTGTGTGTGGGGCGTGCTACCAAGCGCATAGATTCGCTTCAGGCCGAGGTTAAAGAGTATGTGGCAGACGTGGAACTCGGAGCAACTACGCCGAGTTATGACCTTGAAAAAGAGATAGATGCAAGATATCCTACGGAGCATATCACCCGCGAGATGTTGGACTCGGCATTGGAGTCGATGCTTGGCGAGCAGATGCAACTGCCTCCGCTCTTTTCGGCAAAATATATAGATGGAGTGCGTGCTTATGAGTATGCTCGTGCGGGAGTTGAGGTTGAAATCAAGCGGGCGAAAATCACGATTCACGAAATCGAAGTGCTGGAATATGAGTTGCCGCGTGTGTGTCTGAGAATCAAATGCAGCAAGGGTACGTACATTCGCTCGATAGCGCGCGACTTAGGTCAGGCGCTGAAAAGTGGTGCTCACCTGACAGGACTCAAACGAACTCAATCTGGTGATTTTAAGGCAGATGAGGCTCTGTCATTGGAAAATGTTGAAAAAATTGTTTCAGAAATGAAACAAAATTAAAATTATTTCGTAGTTATATTGTTCATTGTGTATTGAACTGAAAATAAAGAGCTCAACAAAAAGATATACTTTCGAATGAAATTATCACAGTACACCTACGCATTCAAGCCTGATATGCTGGCAAAGTATCCGGCTGAGAATAGAGATGAATCAAGACTCTTGGTTCTTCATCGTAAGAATGGCAAAATCGAGCACAAACTTTTCCGCGAAGTTATCGACTACTTCAAGGAAAATGATGTGTTTATAATGAATAATACCAAGGTTTTTCCGGCACGTCTCTACGGAAATAAGGAGAAAACAGGAGCAGAAATCGAAATATTTTTGCTCAGAGAGCTCAACCGCGAACTGAGACTCTGGGACGTGTTGGTTGACCCGGCTCGCAAAATCCGAATCGGTAACAAACTCTACTTCGGTGATGATGACCGTATGGTTGCCGAAGTAATTGATAATACGACATCTCGCGGTCGAACACTTAGATTCCTGTTCGATGGCGATTATGACGAATTCAAACAGACACTCTATTCGTTGGGCGAAATGCCTCTGCCCAAGTGGGTTAGAAGTAAGGTCGAGCCTATTGATGCCGAGCGCTACCAGACAATCTATGCCAAGAACGAGGGTGCCGTAGCAGCTCCGACTGCGGGACTGCACTTTAGTCCGCATCTGTTGAAGCGACTCGAAATAAAGGGCATAAATATTGCAGAGATTACGCTGCACGTCGGACTCGGAAATTTCCGAATGGTCGATGTCGAAGACCTTACCAAACACAAGATGGATTCTGAGCAGTTCCTTATCGAACCTAAGGCTGCGGAGATTGTCAACAAGGCAAAGGATTTGGATCGCAAGGTGTGTGCAGTAGGAACAACTACAATGCGCGCAATAGAGAGTTCGGTTGCTCCCAACGGCAGACTGAAACCCTATGACGGTTGGACTAATAAATTTATATTCGACCCGTATGATTTTACGGTGGCTAACTGTATGATTACCAACTTCCATATGCCATATACTACACAGTTGATGATGGTGTCGGCCTTTACGGGATATGATACGCTGATGAATGCTTATAGTGTGGCAGCCTCTGAGGGTTATCGATTTGGAACTTACGGAGATGCGATGTTGATTCTTTAGTAAATTCTTGCAAAAAAGAGCAAAATTTGTTACATTTGCAATATCAGACTCTCTGAGTCCGAAATTTTAAAAGCAAATTATGGAAAATACAAGAATATTATACGTTTGTCAGGAGATAGCACCCTATCTGCCTCAGAACGAAATGTCGATGTTGAGCCGAATGCTGCCTCAGGCTATTCAGGAAAAAGGTGTCGAAATCAGAACCTTTATGCCTCGATTCGGCGCAATCAACGAGCGTAGAAACCAACTGCACGAAGTTATCCGTTTGTCGGGAATGAATCTGATAATTGATGATAATGACCATCAATTAATCATTAAAGTTGCTTCGATTCCGTCGGCTCGCGTTCAGATATACTTCATTGATAATGACGAGTATTTCCAAAGCAAGGCTATTGTTTTGGACGAAGATGGAAATATGCTGCCGGATAACGACGAGCGTTCGATCTTCTATGCTCGCGGAGTGCTCGAGACTGTTAAAAAATTGAGATGGTCGCCAAATTTGGTTCACTGCATCGGTTGGTTTACGTCCATTGTGCCGCTGTATCTGAAGCGAGTCTTTGTCGATGACCCGATCTTCTCGAATGTCAAAGTTGTGGTGTCGCTCTATAACGATGGCTTCGAGGGTAGCCTTGATGAGAATATGAAGGCGAAAATCGAAGGTGACGGTATTTCAGACCCCGAACTCGATTACCTCAGTGACCCGACATACGTAAATTTGATGAAATTCGTAATAAAATATGCAGACGGCATTGTTTATGCAGGGGATAATATAGCCCCGGAGATAAAGTCGTTCGTCGAATCCGAGGGCAAACCTGTACTTGTTTGCAATGGACAATCGGACGATTATGTTGAACGCTATTACGAATTTTACGACAAGGTTTTGCAGCTCTAATGGGGCTGCAACTCTGTTTCGAGGGAGTATAATATTTTTTTCAATTTTGGTTGGCGCCTGCCGTGAGGATAACCTCGAGCTGGGCGAAGGTCTGATTCCTTATAATCAGATTGTCACAACTCTGATTGATAGTTCGATAAAAGTTAAGACATACATAATAGGTGGCGATACTCTCGCCACTAATCGTTGTGGAGCATATTATTGGGGTGCAAAAAGTGATGGACTCGGTGCTACTCGCGCAGAGTTTGCAGCTCAGTTTATGCCGACAACAATTTCTGATTCACTATTCGCCCAGGGGGTGTCGGTTGATTCGCTGGTTTTGACCTTTGCGGTCAAATCGTCGTTGGGCGAGGATAGTGTGCAGCAGATGACAATCTACACGTTGAAGAGAAGATTGTTTGCGGATTCGGTCTACTATTCAGATTTTGACGTCGCCGAACTGAAAAATGATTCTCTGACAACTGTGGAGTTTGCGGGCAGAAAGAGTGAGTATGCCTGTAGAATTTATGTTGCAGATTCTGTGAGTGAGAGTGTGCAGAGGTTTGTCGAGTCGTTGATTGATTCGAGTGGTGGAGTTTATCGTAATCGGAGTGCCTTTTACGATAGATTTCCGGGATTGTTCTTTGGCAGGGTATCCGGTCAGTCGGGAATGGTTTATCAGTTTGACGCCGAAAAGATGAAGATGTCGCTATATTATAAGACTCGATATACTCGCTCTGACACGTCGCTGAGGGTGGATTATCTCTTTGCTGATGGTCAGAATTCGACTAATGGTGGAGTCAGTCATATCGAGTTTGACTATGCCAATACCCAATTCAAATCTCAGATAGGAGATTCGACTGATGGGGCAACACTTTGTCCTGTGCAGTCGTTGGGCGGATTGAAATCTGTGTTTGTGGTGGAACAGTCGCAAATAGACGAACTAAGAAGACACTTTGTGGAGTCGGGTTCGCTGAATGTAGCCATACTCGATGCCGAGTTGAGCTTTAATCTCGAGTCGTACACCGACTCGTCACTCAGTCAGGCTATCAGCCCGATTGGATTGTTCAGAGAGTTCAGGTGTTATGATTCGAAATATGTATATCTGTCGGGCAGCTCGGACTCAAAAAACACGGTGCTGAACCCAACGACGGGACAATACAAAATAAAACTGACCTCGACAGTGAACGAAATGTTGAACGGTCGGGTTGGTGAGCAAAGAATAATTATGGCACCACAGCCTGCGGATAATCTGTACAGTTTGTCTCAGGTCGTGCTGGTTGGAGCCGGCAGAGGGCGAATGCCCGAATTGAGATTGATGATTGCTCTGATAGGGAGGAGAGATAATTAAGAACTTGAAGTTTAAGGGATAAATAGTAAGATATTGCTAAGATGGGGAAGAACCTTGTGATAGTCGAGTCGCCTGCCAAAGCGAAGACTATCGAGAAATTTCTGGGAGCAGATTTCATTGTGAAATCGAGTTTCGGACATATTTGCGATTTGGCGAAGAAGGGACTTGGAATTGATGTGGATAATAATTTTGAGCCACAATATGAGATAAGTGAAGATAAACGTGCCGTAGTAGCAGAGTTGAAGAAGGCTGCCGATAAGGCGGAGACCGTGTGGTTGGCGTCCGATGAAGACCGCGAGGGAGAGGCTATTGCGTGGCACCTGTTCAATGTCTTGGAGTTGAATCCGGATAAGACTAAACGTATTGTTTTTCACGAGATTACAAAGTCGGCGATACTGCACGCAATCGAGAATCCGCGTTCGATTGATATGAATATTGTCAATGCACAGCAG
>JAZOQL010000078.1:0-1137 GCA_045656065.1 Rikenellaceae bacterium
ACGGCTTCCCATTGCTTGCCGATGTACATAAGCCAATTCTTTTCCGTCCGCGTCAGAATGGATTTCTGTTGCATATAGGCTTTAGACTTCTTGAATCTCTGCCAAATTTCGTAAATATCTGTCATATCGTTGCCTTGTCAATGCGGTCAAGCATTATTTGGTCTTCTGTTGGTCTATGCTTCTTGTGCGGTTTCAGTATCTTCTTCGACGCATTGCAGTTATAGCCGATAACAAATGCTGTTATCGTCATAATCGGGAGCAATATCGCCAGTACCGCGATGATAATGAGTTCCATTACTTCTTCACCGTCTTCTTTGTCTGCTTCTTGGCAGGCTTCTTCTCTTCTTTCGGCTCTTCTGTAGGCTCTTTCGGTGCTACAGCTTTCATAATCGAGCGTATTTCAGCCGCTCTTCTTTCTTCGTTCGTCATTTAAACCACCCTCAATCTTCCGTGTCCCTTCGAGCCTTTCTTTGTCTTCGCCCATTCAGGGAACATCTCATCAAAGTAATTGCGTTTCTTCTTCGGCATACCCTGACCGCGCTGATAGATAAGCCTATTGAGCGCCTGCGACATAGCGTCTACTTGGTCATCGTGCGCCGCGTTCGGGAAACTGCTACATTCATCCACAAAGTCGCCAGTAAAGCGCTTGTGTTTCGGCAGTTTCACGTTGCCTGACTCTATCGCGCCGAGTATTGCCTGAACACGCGCCATCTTTGAGCCGATAGGCTGTACTGCTATGACACCAGTCATCTCGTAGCGGAGCATCCTGATGATAGCCGAGCCGTTAGCTCTGTCCTCAACGAGTGTCGTCTTGCATTCAGGATACATAGCACGCAATCGCCGTATCTCCACGATGGTGTCAGGGAAAGATAAATGTTTCTTTACCGCATCTATTAAATAAATGTAGGAATCTGTCTTGCCCCACACCTGAATGGCTACAAAGTCGGACTGGTCTTCGTCCTTGAACGCCGCGTCAACGCTCATTACCCAAGTGTTTATCTGCGGGAGTTCGTTCTCTTCGTAGTATTCCCACCAGTCACGCTCGATTATGTTGCCCTCAAGGGCTGTCGGTCTGCCCTGAAAGAGTGCGTTCCAAGTCATTGAACCCTCAAGTGACACCAAGCCTTTCTTGTATTC
>JAZOQL010000079.1:0-2595 GCA_045656065.1 Rikenellaceae bacterium
TCCGAGTCCTGCCATTATCTGGTATATTGGCACAGTGATGTTTATTGCTGCTACACCTTCGGCTCCGACGCCCTGACCGATGAATATTCCGTCGATGAGTGTGACTGCGCATATTGAGAGCGCTCCGAGCAGCGTCGGAATCAGCATCTTGTGAAACAGCGATGGTATGCTATCTTGTCCAAAATCGAGTGACTTTTGGTTCATTGTTTCTGGGCGTTGAATTTGTTGCGAATTACATCGGCCATCGAAATGCCTTCGATTTTACTTTCAATCCACGAGATGATGTCCAGATAGAAGAAAGTGCGTCGTTCGTAAGGGTGCGACTCGAGCAGTTTGAGCCGGCTGTGCAGATTGACCAGCTCTTTATGAAAATCCTGTTCTTTCTTTACGGCAGTCATTTTTCGTATGAATCCGATGATTTCGGCCTGAATCTTGTGCATATCGTTCATTCTGACAAGGAACGAATACAGAGTCCTAACCTGATGGCTGATGTTTGTGTCAGAGCCTAATTCGTAGTGAGAAATCAGGTTCAGAATGCGAGCAAAACACTGCAGGTCGCGTCTGATTGTATGGTCGCGAGTTTCGATTATTCTTCCCAGCGAAGCGATGCACTCCTCATATTGACAGTTGCCGAAATAGAGACAGGCTATCTTATAGTAGAACAACATTCTTTTGTGCAGCTCGATGTTGTTAAGATTCTCATTGATAAATAGTTCGACTTCGGGGATTATCTGTACGCCCAACTCGAAATTGCCCTCCATACAGTAGAGGTTTATCGTGTTGTAGTAGTGGATTGTGTCGGCTATGAGTTTGACATTGTCGCTCGACTCGGAGATATTTTCGCGTTCGAGCTGGAACTTGTCCAGCGCCGAGACCATTCGTTCATAGTCGTTCATCAGGAACAGACCGTCGAGCAACCGAGAGAATCCGTGTATGTAGTTGTCGTACATTGTGTTTTTCATATTCGGATTCTGCTCGAACAGGTCTAACCACTTTCGTGCATAGCGATAACAGTTCTTGAAGTTGTGCAGAATATAGTTATACCACACCATCGCCTGATAGTAGTAGAACTTTTCGGTGAACGACAGCGTCGAGTTTTTGTATTGTTCGAGCCTGAACGAGAAGTATTGGTTAATCAGGTTGAGGTCCTTTTCCGAGCGGACATACCCCAACTGTTGATGAAGACTATACAGGTGTAGCGATATTGCAGATAGTTCGTTGCAATTTTCCACGCGGCTGCACAGTTCTTTAGCCTGTCGGGTGAATTCGACATTGTCAGCCATACTGCGGTTGAGGTATAGCGACTCGATGATGTTCTGGAATTCTATTGCGTCGAGCACCATTGTATTCTGCTGACAGCTCTGTGCCATTGACTTTGCCCTTTCGAGAATTTTCAGACTCTGCTTGTACAACCCTTTGTCGTAAAGTATTCGGGCAAAGTCCATCTGTTCGCGGATTTGCAGTATCGAGTTGTGCTGGACATTGAGCAGTCTCAGGCTCACCAAAATTTGGTTATATAGGTGTGCCTTCATATTCGAGAGCTGCAACTTCGAAACAGGACACCGTTTCATAATCTTCGCCTCGTCATACTCGCTGAGCGAATCCAAAGCATCGAACATTTGTATGAACTTTGCTTCGTGATTGCCCGATGCACGCGTAGCATAGAGTTTGAAATTGCGTTTTTCAGCCTTACTCAAACTCTTTATGAGGTCGAAAAGCGGGTCTTGTTTCGTGACACTATTCATAGCTATTACTTTAGTTTCTCGTTTTGCAGGTGGCGTTTTGAGTCGCGATTGCTCTTTTTCTCGATATTTCTGCGCAGTGCCTCTTCAAGGTCTATGCCGGTTTGGTTTGCCAGACAGATTACCACCCAGAGAACGTCTGCGAGTTCATCTTCCAATTTTTTGTCGAGGTCGCTCTCTTTTGATGATTGCTCGCCATATCTGCGGGCGATGATGCGAGCCACTTCGCCCACCTCTTCTGTGAGGATTGCCATATTTGTCAGCTCGTTAAAGTAGCGGACGCCATACTGCTTAATCCAGCCGTCAATGGTTTGTTGAGCCTCTTTGATAGTCATAGCTTACTCCTTGTTTTTTGAATCAATCCAAATCGTAACGGGGCCGTCATTTATCAAACTGACCTTCATATCTGCGCCGAATCTGCCCGTAGCCGGACGTTTACCAGTCAGGTTGTGGCATATTTCGATAAACTGATTGTACAATGGTTCGGCGTGTTCGGGGCGAGCAGCGCGAATGTACGACGGGCGATTGCCCTTTTTGGTTGATGCGTGCAGTGTGAATTGACTGACAATCAACAGCTCGCCACCTGTGGTCAACAGGTCGAGATTCATAACCCCATCTTGGTCGTCGAAGAGTCTCATCTTGACGAGTTTTTGTGCCAACCATTCGGCATCTTCCACCGTATCGGCCTCCTCGATGCCGACAAGTACCAGAAAACCGCGCTTGATTTCACCTATTATATTATTGTCTACTGCCACGTTCGCTTGGCTCACGCGTTGAATCAGAAGTCTCATAGTGTTGTTATTTTTCGGATTGTTGGTTTGTTGTGAAATTACGTTGCTTGATATAGCGATAG
>JAZOQL010000080.1:0-9795 GCA_045656065.1 Rikenellaceae bacterium
CTGTTCGAGCAGCTCTTCTCTCACTACGCCACGATTGATGTCGGGCGATTGTTCGTGCAGTGCGTTGAGAACTCCGCACGACTCGGCGTCGAAGCGATATTCCGATTTGGTGTAGCCGATTCGTTTGATTACTTCGCGTACGGTTTTCTGCACGTCGATTGTTGCGTCAGAGCATATTTCGCCTGCCACTACAGCCAGCCCCGTTGTGCACAATGTCTCGCACGCAACCTTTGCATTTGGGTCTCGTGTGAGATATTGGTCGAGTATGGCATCAGAAATTTGGTCAGCCACTTTGTCTGGGTGGCCTTCCGATACAGATTCAGATGTGAATAAAAATCCCATTACATTCAAATTTTACTCTCGCTCGCGGCGAGAAATTCAACAATAAACAAATGGGTGAAAAGTTGCAGAATCTACATAAAATCAGCCTTCTGCGTGATATTTGAAATGCGATTATTTTAGCATTTTTTTAACGTGGTTGCAAGCAGCCAAATCTTTCCACCTTATTTTTTCAGCGCACAAAGGTACATTTTTTTGAGTTATTTACACAATTTATTCAAAATAATTCGTATTTTTGTAAAACATTTCCTCCCTTGACTGACGTTCCGAAGTTGGTATTTATTGTGTTTATGCAAAAAAAAACTTGTTGGAAGGTGTGTCGAACTGAGTAGTTCGGCGCGATTGAACAGAAATAACTAATTAAAAATAAAAATTATGAAGATTAATTTTAAGGGATTTGTGGCTGCCGTTGTATCTATGATGGCCATATCTATGTCGGTTTATGCAGACCGCGATGTAAAGGTTGAGGTGAAGGATTTGCCTACTCGAGCACAGGAATTTCTGACTGTCTATTTCGGCAGTATGCCGGCTCAAACAGTCGTGACTGACAAAGAACGCACTGAGTATCAAGTCCAATATCCGATGGGACTCGATGTCGAGTTCGATAAGAACGGAAACTGGACAAAGGTTGCTCGCAATATGGAGAGAATGAGAACCGAAATGGAGAAGATGCGTCAAAATTGGCAGGGTCCTCGTGGTGAAAGACCTCAGGCTGGCAAGGGTGACACAACAGCTCAACGAGACAGAAGAAACCGCCGTCAACAAGGTCAACCTCAGGCTGGTCAACGTCCACAGATGCAACGTCCTCAGGGACAGATGGGTCAAGGCAGACCTATGGGTCAGAGAGGTCAGAGAGGACAGATGGGTCAAGGTCAGGGCAGATCGCGATTCTTCACAATGGAGTTGTTGCTCAACGAGCCAATCAAGACCTACTTCAAGGAGAACAACATTTTTACAATGTGGATTACCTCTATCGAGCGTTTCTCTAACGGCTATCTGATTACAGTGGGTACAGGTCCGACAAGCTATGTTGAGTTGATTTTCTCGATTAATGGCAACTTCATCAAAAAGACCGAACACACAACCGAGGCTCAACAATAACACTGAGTAACGTCGAGGGCTAAATTATAGCTCTTACAAAATGAAAAAACGCCCTGTTCCTCTCCGGAACAGGGCGTTTTGCTTTGATAACTCAGATGGTGCTTAGAACAACAGTCCGGCACTGAACATCAGTTGGTAGTCATCTTTCGGAGTCACACTCTTGCTTTTGCCGTTGCTTGTGAATGTGTACTTGGATTTCTCCATCGACGAAGCATAACGGGCTTCGAGTATCAGGTTGCGAAGTCGCAGACCTACGCCGAGTTGATATCCGATGGGGTTGTTTTTTGATTCGATTTTTACTCCTCGGCTGTTCTTCGTAGTGCTTTCGTCCGAGGTCAGATTAAAGACCGGTCCTGCGCTGAGTTTCAGGAATCCGATGTTGAAGCCTGCCAATACGGGAACCTGTAGCGAGCTGCGCGAGTAGGTGATTTTTTGTTTGACTCCCGAGGTGGGTGTCATAAGAAATTTAGAGGATACGGTGTTGTATTGCAACTCGGGTTGCAGGAAGATAAAGCCCGGAATCTGCAAATTCAACACTATCGCAGAGTGAAAATCCACTACGTCCGACGAATTCGGAGTGAGTGTGAAACCATTGAACGTCACCGAATTAAATTTCAATTCGGATACACTTGCGCCGGCACGAAAACCGAGTTTCGCCTGTGCCGAGACGGCAGTGGCCACCAGAACAGATGCCACTACAACCAAAATCTTTTTCATAATATCAGGTATTAAGAGTTTGAATCGAGACAATGTGTCCCGACCTTTTTTTGATATTGAATTGGTGATTTAAGCCTAAAGCAGCGGGCTGAACAGTCGCGCGAACGATTCGCCTAAGGTCTTGAATAGTGGGCGATTGCTCCACTGCTCGGGCTCGACCTGAGTGCAGTTTTTCAGGTCGTCGAAGAATGTCTTTTCAAGAGTTTCGGTCAGTTGAGTATCATATATGATGGCCGATATTTCGAAATTGTCCTCAAAGCTGCGGATATCCATATTGGCAGTCCCCACAGAGCAGAACTGCCCGTCAATCATCAACACCTTCGAGTGGTTGAATCCCGCCTGATAGAGATAGACCTTGACTTTGGCATCGAGCAGCTCGCTGATGTACGAGCGTGTTGCCCACAGAGCTACCTTCGAATCGGAACGTGCCGGCAGTATAATCCTCACGTCGATGCCGCTGAGGGCTGCGACTTTGATGGCTGTCAGCAGCGATTCGGGCGGAATGAAATAAGGAGTAGAGATGTAGATATGTTTTTCGGCGCGGGTTATTGCTGCGAAGAAGGCCTGCAGGATTGAAGCCCAGTCGCTGTCGGGACCTGAGGTGGCAATCTGTACGAGAGCCTGCTCTCTGATGTCCGATTCGTAGAAATATTTCTTACGATCGGTGAGTCGCTGTCCACTGACGAAGTACCAGTCTGTCAGGAAGATTACCTGCAGCGAGGTCACCGAGTCGCCCTCCAGCATCAGATGCGTATCGCGCCAGGGTCCCCATTCGGTCCCTGAGATGTAGCGTTGTGCAATGTTGATTCCTCCCGTAAACCCGTATTTCCCGTCTACGACTATGATTTTTCTGTGATTCCGGTAGTTGACCTTGCTCGACAGCCACGGAAAGACTACGGGCAGGAAGTTGTGAATCTGCACTCCGGCATCGCTGAGTCGCTGGAGATATTTGCTGCTCAAGCCCCAGCAGCCCACATCATCATAAATCAGTCTCACCTCCACTCCGGCGCGAGCCTTCGCCTCGAGTATGTCGGCAACGGCTCGACCTATGCGGTCATCACTTATGATGTAGTATTCAAGATGTATAGATGATTCAGCACGTGAAAGAACGTCAAGTATGCGAGCAAACGTCGCCTCTCCATTTTCCAGAATTTTTATCTTGTTTTTGACAGTTAGCAGTGCCTTGTTCGAGTTGAGCAGCAGGGTTATGATATCCAGATTGTCGGCAATCTCTTTTCTTTGCAGCAGACTCTCTGATGAGACAAGTGCCAATTGGTCTTTGATGTTGGCACGTTCAATCTGTTGCAGGTCTTTTATTCCCTTTCGGTTGAATATCTTTTCTCGGCGGTGGTTTCTTCCCAGCAGTACGTAGAACAATATTCCGAGTATGGGTATCAACGATACAACCGAAATCCAAATCAGCGCCTTCGACGGCTCGCGTTTGTCATAGACAATAGTGAGTATTGTGCCTATCACTATGATGACATATATCGCGTACAGCGCAATTTTCAGATGGGTTATTATCATAATTTGCCGAGTAAAATCACATAATTTCTATCTCTGAAGAGCCTACAAATATAGTTATTTTCAATTAGAAAATATCATATTTCGTGCCAGATTTCGACATATTGTTGCAAAAAACATAATCTGTCGGGAAAAGATTTTTGGGTATAATTTCGTTTGTTCCGAAAAAAAATCGTAACTTCGTAGCTTGAATGGTTCGGTGTATATATACGAATCGGGTTTGCAAATAGGTAAAAATTTAAACTATTTAAGATACATAAATAATGAGCGAATTCATTTATCAAGACCCATTTCCAGTGGGTGAAGACAAAACCGAATATCGGTTGTTATCAAAAGATTTTGTAGAAACAATTGAAGTTGATGGTCGCAAAATCTTGAAAGTTGCTCCGGAAGGACTCTTGTTGTTGTCTATTTCGGCATTCCGCGATGTGTCATTCTTCCTCAGACCAACACACCTGCAAAAACTGCGCAATATAGTAGACGACCCTGACGCATCGGACAACGATCGTTTCGTAGCGCACACAATGTTGCGAAATCAGGTTGTGGCTGCAAGAGGCAGTCTGCCAACTTGTCAGGATACGGGTACTGCAATCGTTATCGGCCAAAAGGGTGAAAATGTTTATACCGGTGTAAATGACCGCGAATGGTTGTCAAAGGGTGTTTATGAAACTTATAAGAGTTGCAACTTGCGCTACTCGCAGGTAGTGCCGATGACTATGCTCGACGAACACAACAGCGGAACTAACCTCCCGGCGCAAATCGACCTCTACGCGACTCAGGGTAACGAGTACCACTTCCTGTTTATGACAAAAGGTGGTGGCTCGGCTAACAAGACATTCCTCTACCAACAGACTAAGGCGTTGCTCACAGAGGAAAATCTGACCAAATTCATCAAAGAGCATATCAAAGATTTGGGCACTTCGGCTTGTCCTCCCTACCACTTGGCTGTGGTTATCGGCGGTACATCGGCAGAGGCTAACCTTACTACCGTTAAGAAGGCATCGGCTGGTTATTATGACAATCTGCCTACATCGGGTAACGAGGGTGGCCGCGCATTCCGCGATTTGGAATGGGAACAAAAGATTCAGGACATCTGCCGCGAGAGTGGCGTAGGTGCTCAGTTTGGTGGCAAGTATCTGGTACACGATGTGCGTGTAATCCGTCTGCCGCGCCACGCAGCATCTTGTCCCGTAGGTATCGGCGTAAGTTGCAGCGCTGACCGTAACATCAAGGGTAAGATTACGCCAGAGGGTATCTTCCTCGAACAATTGGAATTCACTCCGTCGAAATATCTGCCGCAAGAGGAGTTGACTATGGCTCCGGCGGTGGACATCGATCTCGACGAAGGTATGGACAAGGTGCGCGAAAAGTTGTCGCAATATCCTATTAAGACCAGACTCAACCTCAAGGGTACGCTGATTGTTGCTCGCGACATTGCTCACGCTAAGATTAAAGAGATGATTGACCGAGGCGAACCGATGCCAGAATACTTCAAGAATCACCCGATTTACTACGCAGGTCCAGCGAAGACTCCGGAAGGAATGCCGTCGGGTAGTTTCGGTCCGACTACGGCAGGTCGTATGGACTCGTATGTTGATTGCTTCCAGGCACTTGGCGGTTCGTTGATTATGGTTGCCAAGGGTAATCGTTCAAAGGCAGTGACAGATGCTTGCAAGGCTCACGGTGGATTCTATTTGGGTTCAATCGGAGGTCCGGCTGCAATTTTGGCTCAAGACAGCATCAAGAGCGTTGAGGTTGTAGACTTCCCCGAACTCGGAATGGAGGCAGTGCGCAAGATTCGCATTGAAAACTTCCCGGCGTTCATCATCGTAGATGATAAGGGCAACGACTTCTTTGCTCAGTTGTAGCCGTTTGCTTAAAATATATTTCAATGCCTGCGCCACTTTGGTGCAGGCTTTTTTGCTTAAATTTGCATTATTCGAAAAATGATTTATATATTTGCAAAAACCAGTTGTAGACACTTAAAGAAAAGAATTATGAAAAAATTTTTGAAACTCGCTATTGCATCAATAATGGTTGTTGGAGCAATATCTGCATCTGCGCAAATTACAGAGTATGAAGAGGTCAAGGAGTCGGTTAAATCTTATGAAACTTTGTCTATTCTTAAAGAAAACGGACACAAGTCTTTTATGCGAGCTGGGGCTGATAAGAATATTATACGCAGAGGAGATACGGTGCGTTTTAAAGTGTTGTGGGATATCAATGCAGAATATACGAATTTTAAGGGGGTCTATGTTGAAGGTGTTGGCCAGGCAACACCTGAGGATATGCGTAAAGGTGAATTTGAGGTAGTATTAAAACCTGAGAAGACTACAACATACAAATGGTCTTGTGTATACATAATGAACATAAATCATTTAGAAAGATCTGTTAAAAAAGAACACGATTTTACCATTGTAGTGCTTGAACCTGAAAAGTACGATTCGGTTATGCAATTAAGGAGTTGTATGAATAGTCAGCAAAGGGGAATTCAATTCCGAGAACTCAAAGGTGAAAAGGTTGATCCGTGGGAAAAAGAAATCATCAACAAAATGGCAAAGATGAGCCCCAAGGAGAGACGTGAATACGAGAAAAAACTCGAGCGAAAATACGGCAACAAGAGAAGATAGTTTGCTAATTTGGAAAAAGGCCTGCACCAAAATAGTGCAGGCTTTTTTATTATGGGTGAGATTGATAATTAGATTATTTTTGCTAACTTTGTGTCATATTTGGAAATTTTTAATAGAACAAAGGATATGAAAAAAATCTTATTGGTAATTGGTTGTGCAATTTTGTTTGCCGGAACTGCATCGGCTCAGAGTCTCGACCAACTGTTTAAAGTGGCAAGTAAGGTGGCAGAAGTGGCTACGGGTAACAATGTGAACTCATCAACTATTTGCGGCCAGTGGAAATATGTTCAGCCCGCTGTAAAACTCGGAAGCGATAATCTGTTGGCTCAGGCTGGTGGCGCAGCTCTCTCTAAAACCATCGGCAAGAAACTGAACCAATACTACGAAAAGGTGGGAATCAAAGCCGGCAGTTGCACATTTACATTTGCTCAGGATAGTACGTTCACCGCACAACTCGCATCTCGAACAGTGTCGGGCAAGTGGAGCTACTCGGCTGAAGATGAGAAAATAACGCTTACGGTGTTGAATGCGGCTGGCTATCAGCTCGGAGTGTTCTCGGCAATCATATATAAAACAGAAGGCAATCTGGTGTTGGCATTCCAGGCCAATAAAATCTTGAGTTTTATTCAGGCGATTGCTGAAAGAGTCAACTCAAGCACTGCAAACGGCATAGCAAACCTTGCAAGAAATTACAATGAAGTGGCTTTAGGTTTCGAGTTTGAACAGGTGAAAAATTAGAACTTTTTTGAGTCAGATACCACTCGGTCGAAATCCTCGGCCGAGTTTTTTGTTTTTATAGCTATTACTATCCGAAAAATGACTACCTTTGTAGATTGTAGTATGATAAATTTAATGGACTGAAAAATGATTCGCAATCTTGTTTTTTCTCTGATTATTATCGTTTCGACCTCCTGTTTCGGGGGCAACTCAAATACGGCTAAAACTACAAACGGTTCGGCTGAATATGCTAAGACAATGATAAAGAGGGTGCTACCTACGGTGGGCACTCCTCAGTACGCAGCCACTGCCGTTAAGTTCTCTTATGAACTGAACCGAGGTGCGCAGCCCGACTCTGTTTTGTTCTACTTTGACCACAAGCGTGTGGGCTTAGTCAAAGGTGATACAACTCTGCTCTTGCCCGAAGATGTGCGTATGGGACTTATTCCCTACTACTTCGAGGCATTCAGAAATGGCGTGGGCGAAAGGCGTGTGGGTACAATCACCGTTCTGGCAAAGAACAAACCTCAGAGTTATAGTGCGCGGATTGTCAAAACCTATCCTCACGATGAGGGGTCGTATACTCAGGGGCTGATTTTTCACAATGGAAAAATGTTGGAGAGTACGGGGCTTAATGGCGAATCGAGATTGTTGATGACAGATATTGCTACGGGGAAGATTCTGAAGAGCCAGCCTCTGGCTGATGAGTTCTTTGGCGAGGGTATCGCTCTGCTGAACAATAAGATATATATGCTGACCTGGGAGGAGAATACCTGCTTTGTCTTTGATGCGCAGAGTTTTGCTCAGGTGGGCAAGTTTGGCTATGACGGCGAGGGCTGGGGATTGGCTACCGATGGCCAGAAGTTGTATCAGAGCGACGGCTCGAATCGCATTACGGTGCGCTCGGCTGAGACCTTCCGCAAGGAGCGTGTCATTCAGGTTTTTGACGACAATGGCCCTGTGATATATCTCAATGAGATGGAGTGGATTAATGGCGAAATATGGGCAAATGTCTATTTGTCAAACGATATTGTCAGAATTAATCCCCAGACAGGCGAGGTCGTGGCAAGAATCAACTTTGATAATCTGGTTTCGAAGATTAGAATAACAGCAGATACGGACGTAATGAACGGCATTGCCTATGACAAGAAGAGTGGTCGGATATTCGTTACGGGCAAGAAGTGGAACAAGTTGTTCGAAGTGGAATTAGTAAAGGAAAAATAGAACTATGCGCGATATATCAAAACATATTCAGCGACGTATTCTCGTGCTCGACGGAGCAATGGGAACGATGATTCAGACGGCAGCGCTCACCGAATCTCAGTTCCGAGCAGATTTGTTTGTCAATCACGATGTCAATCTTACGGGGTGTAACGATGTGCTGAACCTGACTCAGCCTGAGGTGATTGAGTCGATTCACAGCCGCTATCTCGAGGCCGGAGCAGATATAATTGAAACAAATACATTTAATAGCAACTCAATCTCATTGGGCGATTACCATCTCGGAGACAGAGTGTATGAATTGAATTTGGCGGGTGCGCGCATTGCTCGCCGCGTAGCAGACCGCTTCTCGACAGAGGAGTGTCCTCGTTTCGTAGCTGGCTCAATCGGGCCTACAAGCAAGATGTGTTCGATGTCGCCCGATGTCAATGCTCCAGAGTACCGTGCCGTGACTTTCGACCAGCTGGTGGAAACATATACCGAGCAAATCCGAGGACTGGTTGATGGCGGAGTGGATGTGTTGTTGATTGAGACGGTGTTTGATACGCTGAATTGTAAGGCTGCTATTTTTGCGGCTATGCAGTTGGCAGAAAACAGGGGTGTCAATGTACCGATAATGGTTTCGGCCACTATTGCCGATTCGTCGGGCAGAATCCTTTCGGGACAGACTGTCGAGGCATTTTATAATTCGATTAGCCACGCTCCGCTGTTGTCGGTTGGGTTGAACTGCTCGTTCGGCGCCGAGCAGATGAAACAATACATCGCAAGACTCAAACGCGTAGCCTCGTGTGCCATATCTACTCACCCCAATGCGGGACTGCCCAATGGTATGGGCGGATATGATGAAACGCCCGAGTCGATGGCCGAGCATATCGAAGGCTATCTGAAGGAGGGATTGCTCAATATTGTGGGCGGCTGTTGCGGGACTACGCCCGATTACATTGCGGCGATTGCTCGCGTAGCAAAAAATTATTTGCCGCAGGTGTTGCAGAAATCTGCTCCTCGGACTATTCTGTCGGGTCTTGAACCATTGGAAATTTCTCCTGAGTCCAATTTTGTCAATGTCGGTGAACGTACAAACGTAGCGGGTTCGGCTCGATTTGCCAAGATGATTCGCGAGGGCAGATACGCAGACGCGCTCTCCGTAGCCCGAGGTCAGGTTGAAGATGGAGCTCAAATCATTGATATCTGTATGGACGATGGTATGATTGACGGGCCGAGTGCCATTTGCGAATTCCTTAACCGCATTGCTGCCGAGCCGGATATTGCCCGAGTGCCGATTATGATTGACTCCTCGTCGTGGGAGGTGATTGAGGCTGCACTGAAATGCACTCAGGGTAAATCTATTGTCAATTCCATTTCGCTCAAAGAGGGCGAGGCTGAGTTTCTGCGTAGGGCAGCTATGCTCAGAAAATATGGCGCTGCGGCAGTGGTTATGTTGTTCGATGAACAGGGACAGGCGACAGACTACGAGCGCAAAATAGAAATCGCCGACCGTGCATACAAACTGCTGACAAGTCGGAGGCCAAGCGGGCTTAGGAAGACA
>JAZOQL010000081.1:0-8760 GCA_045656065.1 Rikenellaceae bacterium
CAGATTGAGTATGCTGCCGAAATCGGACTCGAGCACCACTTAGGACTGACTTGTGACCCTGTGTGCGGATTGGTTCAGATTCCCTGTATCGAGCGTAATGTCTTTGCTGCTGCGCGCGCAGTTGATGCAAGTATGTATTCGTTGTTCTCAGACGGGAAACACCGTGTTACGTTCGACCGCACAGTTAAGGTTATGAAGCAGACCGGTCACGATTTGCCGAGCCTTTACAAGGAGACGGCGGAAGGCGGACTCGCAATGATTCACGAATAAATTTTTAGTGCATAAAATAAAAAGCTACGCCACCGAGTGGCGTAGCTTTTTTCTTGAGTTTATCCGACTACTATTTAAATTTGTGTCTTACGAACCAGTTTTCAGCGAATGTGAATCCGATTGATAACTTGATGAAATCTTCTCTGAAGAATGTCTCTTTGCGAGCACCCATCTTGCCATATTCCATAGCCACAGTCAAACGACCGCTTGAGTTCAATGTTTGGCGCAATGGCATTATGGCACCCATTGTCACGCTGTATTCGATAGGTGTATAGCCTTTAATCGAGATGTATGATGTGCTGACATTCACGCCAAATTGGTATGTTACTCGATTGAGGTAGTGACGAATATCTGTGTGGTTAGGTGTGTAGCTCATACCTGCGATAACCTGGTGGCTATCTTTATATTGCCAATAGTTATTGTTGTTTTTCGAGTCAAAGGTTTTAGACCACTGCTGGAATCGGTAGTCCACGCCCCACAAAATTTTATTTCCTTTTTTAACACCAAAACCAGCACCGAGGAACATCGGAATGTATTGTTTTGTGCTTTTCAGCCCCTTGTCCTCAACGGTAACATTGTCTGAGTTGATAACCTCTATCGAGTTGTGCATAGTCATTCCGGCTTTGAGTCCGCCGACCAAACCAAGAGTCACCTTCGTATTCTCCTTGTAGTCAAACGAGTATTGCAGACCAAAGTCAAAATTTACTCTCGATGTCTGACTCGTATTGTAGATAGCCCAAGTCTCAGATTTTTCTTTCTGAGTCAGGTTGCCGAAGTAGATTGCCGTATTTACACCGAAAGTCAATCTGGGCAGAATGGTGATACCTGTTGTCAGGTTGATTTTATTCAGACCGCCCGAGCCTGTGAATATTGTCAAGTCATTTTCGAACGTACCTTCAACCGGAATATCCTTTTTAATGGTGTAACCAATCTTGGTATATGGCACCAGGCTGAAACCGAGAGCTATACGGTCAGAAACTCTGAATGCCATTGCGATACGCTCGATATTACCGTTGGTTGTATTTTCCGAGCCGAGACTTTCGCCAGCCGTAAAATGCGAGAACTTACCCATAATCGAGCTCTCCAACACGAACGATTTCTTTTGAATCGCGCCCAACGATGCGGGGTTGTTATTATTGATGGTATTAATTTCGGACATACCGAAACCAACGCCGCCCATACCTCCGAAATATCCGTATGTGCCACGCTCAATCTCACCGAGTCCAAACATTGAGATGGCGTTTGAAGTCATATTTTGTCCTGAGACTGCGCACGGAATCAAAAACGCAGCAATCAGTCCCAGTAATATATTTCTACTTTTCATTGTAAATACTGTATTTTATCTCGAGTTTGATTTTATAATCAGCATTTCTGTCCTGTTGAGAAATTACTGCATTTTTGACAGAGGCTCCATATTTACCCACAATCATCTGCAATGTCTGTTTGCTTGTACCCATTGCGCCAATCTGACCTTTAATGAAAGAGGTGACGTCATATTCATAACGGGTTGATTTATAGTGAGCTCTATCTATTACGAGATTACCTGTACTGATTTCTTCACTGTCATCTGTAATGACCGACATATTGACGTTTTCCTCATTCGAGATGTACATATTCACGTTATTTGACAGCTCCGCATAATTGTTTTCGATGCCATAAGATTTCTCCTTTGGATAGATTGACAATTTTGCGTATGCAACGGTTCCGTGAGTTCCCAACTTTTGAATCTCATTAAGGTGCGGGAATGATATACGGGTGTACATACCGCTGAGTCCTTGTATATACGAGCAATTTTCGGTCTTGGTTGAAGGAATTTCCAAATCTTGTTTTCCTGTAACGTCGGCAGTCGGAGTTCCGCTTCTGTCGTGTGAGAAGTGGTTCATCTGCAACTCAGGATTATTTCTGAAAACAAGTGAATGTTCCTCTTTCGGTTTGTCGCCCGAAGTGTGGTAGTATAACTTCATTACGAATGTTGTATCCGAATTCTGGAACGACAAAATCTGATTTACCGATTCGTCAGCCACCAAAGCAAATCCCTTCTGGAAACGCTCGAAGAGGTTTCGAGAATTGATTGTGTCCGAATTGCTCTTGAGCAGTTGCAACAACTTTTCGCCCATTGAGTCAGGCATTCTGAACTCGATTGACGGGCGTCTTGTGGGCCACGGATTAAATGTATAAGAGGTCAATTTCTCGCCGAGTTTGAACGAGTTGTGACCATACCATTCACCGTCTTCGTTTGGTTCGATACGTTTAGCCAATTGGTAGACGTCAAACTTCATTGGTTTTGTGGTGTCGCCGCAAAACTCAGGTCCGTGAGTCATAATCATCGTCAGCGAGTCAAAAAACAGACGCTCTTTGTTGTTTTCGTCGAATGACAAATTCAAATTGTCTGTTGTGGTGTTGAAGATGAAATATCCGATAGCCTTTGTTTTTCCGAAAAACTCGTCTTCGAAATTTCCGACAAATAGATTCTCTGTATTTGACGTGCGAACCGAATCAAGCATTCCGGTTGAAATATTAACCGTACAAGTGTCGATGATAACATTGCGGGTTGATACCGATACCCACTTCGAGCCGAAGTCTGAAACGTTGTCAGAGCAAGCTGCAAATCCCACCAGCAACAAGAATAAAAATAGTTTCTTCATAGGTCTTCCGCTAAATTACTGCGCAAAATAAAATCCTCTACCTTACGAATAAAAAAATAATCTTTGAATTGGATTTTATTGTCGGTGAAATCTTGCATCTGTTCTATTAAAATAGATTTGCGAGTATGGTTTGATTGATGGTTGAAAAATGGCATTTGGGCGATTGAATGTGGGATTTTGAAGATTATTTTTTTTATTGGGAAGTTGTAGTTTTATTTTCGCCTCAAATTTTTAAAAATAGAAGGGAATGAAAAGAATTTTTGTAACGGCAATTGCATTGGTGTCTCTGTCTGTGGGATTGGTATCTTGCGGCGGCGATGACGAATTGGTCGGAAACTGGGTGAAGGGCTCTGCATTCGAAGGTGAGGCTCGTAGCGATGCTGCTTCTTTCATAATTAACGATGAAGCGTATGTAGGTTGTGGATACACCGGCAAGAAAAGATTGAATGACTTGTGGAAATTCAATATCGATGGTTCGTGGACTCAGTGTGCAGATATGCCGGGTGTTGTTCGTTCACACGCAACAGGTTTTGCTGCAGCAGGTAAGGGTTACATCGGATTGGGTTACAACGAAGATATCGAAGAAAACTTCGGTTATCTCAGAGATTTCTATGAATACAATCCTCAGTCTAACTCTTGGACTCAAATCGCAGACTTCGCTGGAACAGCTCGTCACAGCGCATTGGGATTCGGCATCGGTTCTAAAGGTTATGTCGGAATGGGTTATGATGACAAATACTTGAAAGACCTTTACAGCTACACTCCGTCAACAGGTGCGTGGGAAAAGGTTACAAGTATCCCTGGTTCAAAACGTATGGGTGCATCAGTATTTGTAATCGAAGACATCGCTTATGTATGCTGTGGTATGGATAACGGTAGCTACGTAGATGAGTTCTATGCTTATGACGCAGCGAAAGATCAATGGACTGAAAAACGTAAAATCGCTAACGTAAGCGACCGCGATTATGATAACGATTACAATATCCCGAGAGCTTATGCTGCTGCATTCGTTATCAACGGTAAAGGTTATATCACTTGCGGTGAATCTGGTTCTTTGCGTACAGATACTTGGGAATACAATCCTGCAACAGACCTCTGGGAAGAACGTACAGGATTTGAAGGTTCTGCTCGCGCAGGTGCAATCGGTATCACACTCGGCAATCGTGGTTTCGTGACTACAGGTCGTAGCGCATCGTTGAAGTTCGACGATACATTCGAATTCCACCCGACCGAAGATTACGATGAATATGACTAAACGTAATAAATCATTATTGATGACGACAGCTGCTTTGGTGGTTGTCGTCATTTTGTCTTTGGCTCTGTCTGGAGGAGGCTGTGCTCGCCACGGGTTGAGCTACGATACCTATCAGATTGAAGGCGGCTGGGGATATGACATCAAGTATAAGGGTCAGGTTAAGATTCATCAACCCTTTATTCCTGCTGTTTCCGGGTCAAAGCCCTTTCCCAGCAGACGCTTAGCTCGCAAGACTGCCCAAAAGGTTATTGACCAAATCATAGAGACGGGCTCGCCGGCGCTGAGCATTGAAACCGTCAACAAAATTTTCGAAGAGAAGTAATGAAAAAAATCCTGCGCTCGGGCGCAGGATTTTTTATTGCTGTGTTACAGTAGATTGTCTGGTTCGAACAGGGGTTCTTCGAATTGTTTTTTGTCGCCGAGCGCGAATCGCAAGTAGGTTATTTTTACGCCTCGGTCGAGGAAAATACCCTCGTAGCGGGTCTTAATCGACAGCAGCGGGTCTGCGAATCCTGTGCCGTAGATGTCGGTATTAGCCACCTCACACTCGAGTTGGTTGTGGTCGACTACGGCCTTTGTGTAGTCGTGCAGATGGCGGCAGTCGGTCTTGAGATTAATCCAACCATCTTGTTTCAGGAAATCCGCATATTTTGCCAAGAACAGAGTTCCGGTCAGACGTTTTTTCACTCTGGCTTTTTTCAGTTGCGGGTCTGGGAATGTAATCCAAATCTCAGAAATTTCCTCCTTGCCGAAGAATGATTCAATGAATTCGATTCGTGTTCTGAGGAATGCTACATTGCTCATTTTGTTTTCGGTAGCCGTTTTTGCTCCGCGCCACATTCTCGCACCCTTGATATCTACGCCGATGAAGTTTTTGTCGGGATACATATCAGCCAGCGCTACGGTGTATTCGCCTCTGCCACAGCCGAGTTCCAATACAATAGGATTATTGTTGCCGAAAAATTTCTCTCCCCAATTACCCTTTAACGGGTGGTCCTTGTGAAAAATATCGTCGAATTCGGGCTGAATCATACATTCGAAGGTCTCGTTTTCGGCGAAACGTGCAAGTTTATTCTTTCCTTTAGCCATTTGTTTTTTTAGTTGATGGATATTCCTACGGCAGCGATGCCTTCGCAATACTCCTCGTCAAAATGATTTATCTTTATTATATATTTTCCTCTGTGTTTCAGGACTGCACCCTCGATGAATCTGTACATTCGGTCCTGATATCTCACTTGTTGAGTTTCAATTGATGACGGCATACAGTCCAATGCGCAGTTCAGCGTATCTCTATATAGCTCGTTTTGAGGCGATTGAAACTCTAATGCTACTCTTATTTGTTGTTTTGAGATTTTTTGAGTGTTGTATCTCACCACAAGCGCAACAGTGCGTTTGCTCAGCGAATCATCGTTTTCAAACACCAGATATCGAGCACTGTCTCTGTGCCATTGCAGTTCAGGTGTATTTGACACGACAATGGTTTGTTCATCGCTGCACGCCATTGTCATAAACGAGATTGCCACACTCAGCACGACTGCCCTTATTGCAGATATTGATTTCAGTTTTGCCACCTAAACTACAATGAAAAGAGTCTATTGTTCAGATTCGTTTTTATCGCCTTTTGGTCTGAATGGTCTGTTATTCGGACGACGGTTTCTGAAGTTTCTATTTCCGTTGTTTCTGTTTCTGTTCTCGGTTTTTGCAGAATCCGCAGTCTGTTGTTCGTTTCGGTTCTGTTTTTCGGGCGATGCAGAGACGCGTTCTGGCTTTTGAGTCTGCTCGGGTTTGCTTGTGACGCCCTCACTCTGACGATGTTGCTTTTCGGGTTTAGCCGTCATCGAGCCATCCGCAGGCTTGTTGCCCTCTTTTTTCTTCTTATCCTGACGGTTGTTTTTGCGTTTATTTTTGCGTTTGCCGAGATTGTCAAAACGGGTGATGCTGTCTTCGCCTACGGCATTCGAGAAGTTTGGTTCTTCGTTGATTTTGGTTGTCGTAGAGTTTGAATCCACCAGCACGTCGGGTTTGATGCCCTTTTTGTTGAGCGCAATCAACTCTCTTACACGGTCGACCGGAACTGCCGTTGTAGATGCTCCGTTGGGGTCGGTCGAGAAGTACATCAGTTGTTTGAAGATGTCGGTCTTAATCAGATAGTAGTTGCCGTCCATAATCTCGATGGGAGCATTTATCTTCGGGAACGACCTGCGTGCGTCCATATACGAATCAATCTCATAGGTCAGACAGCATTTCAGTTTGCCGCATTGACCCGCAAGTTTTTGAGGATTAAGAGAAATCTCCTGATATCTTACGGCGTTTGTAGTCACCGCGCTGAAACTTGATATCCACGATGCGCAGCACAATTCGCGACCACACGAACCAATGCCGCCGATTCGGCCTGCCTCCTGACGAGCGCCAATCTGTTTCATTTCGACACGGATGCGGAACTGTTCGGCCAGAATCTTAATCAGTTCTCGGAAATCGACTCTCTCGTCTGCGATGTAATAGAATATGGCTTTAACCTTATCGCCTTGATACTCAACGTCGCCAATTTTCATTTCGAGTCCCAGACTCGCAGCAATCTGACGCGATTTAATCATTGTCGAGTGTTCCAGAGCAATAGCCTCCTGCCACTTTTCGATGTCGTAAGGTTTTGCCTTGCGGTAGACCTTTTTGAATTCGCCATTCATCGGCACGAATCCGATACGTTTCATCTGTCGGCCAACGATGTCGCCTGTGAGCGATACTATACCGATGTCGTGTCCAGGCGAGGCCTCAACAGCTACGATATCGCCTTCGCTCAGTGGCAGATTGTTCACATTGGCATAATAGCCCTTGCGGGTATTTTTGAAACGCACCTCGACAATTTCCGAAGTTTCGACATTGGGGTAGTCCTTCAGCCAGTCGGTTATGTGCAATTTCTGAGCACCCGGACACACCGTCACCGTAGTGCCTTCGGTTGACTCGATGTTACTTGGAACGCAGAATCGACAACCGCGTCCGATATCTATTTTGCAACTATCTTTTTTTTCGCAATTTTCGCAACAAACTCTTGTATTCTCCATAACAAATCACACCCGATTATTCGGGTACACACTAATATTAATAAGGTACAAATATCGCTTTTTTTTTGCAAAATGCCAAATTGCGAATCTATTTTTTTAATCTGCGTCTAAATTCGGCGCAAACGATAGCCGTAGCCATAGCCACGTTGAGCGATTCGACCGTATTGACCTTCTGTGGATAGGGTGGAATTGTAATGCGCTTATTGACAAATTCTGACACTCTGTCCGAAATACCGTTTCCCTCGTTACCCATAACGATAATGGCGGGTTGGGGTAGCTCTGCTGAATAAATGTCCTCTCCATCGAGGAATGTGCCACAGCAGGGAATCTCTTTTGTTTGCTCGAAAAATGTGTCGAGCGGTGTGTAGATTACATTCACACGCGCTATTGCTCCCATTGTTGCCTGAATGGTCTTTGGGTTGAAGGCATCGGCCGTAGCCGGCGAACATACAATCTGTTTTATTCCGAACCAATCGGCAAGGCGAATGATGGTGCCCAGATTTCCGGGATCCTGCACATCGTCCAGCACCAGAGTGATGTCGCTTTTCATCTGTTTGATGTCGAGTTCGCGCTTTGGAATCCTAAACAGAGCCAGGTGTTCGGTTGGGGATTTCAGCGCCGAGATGCGCTCCATTTCACTTGGTTTGATGTTTTTACCTGCACCGTCAGTCGTAGTGTAGAGCGCCTCTAATTCGAGTCCAGCCTGACTCATTTCCGAGATGGATTTTATGCCCTCAACAACGAATACTCCGTGTTTTGCGCGTGCGCGCTTGTCGCCGAGCGAGCGAATTAAGTTTATTTCAGCCTTTGTAATCATAGCGCAAAGGTAAATTTTTTTTGTAAAAATGTGACTATTGTTTGTGAAATCGAAATAAATTTTGTACTTTTGTCATTCAGAAACTGAGGAAACTCGGCTGGGTTCCTCGACCTCTGAACGGTGTCTATATGACATACAAGAGGCAGTTTCAGCTAAATGATAAACAATATTTAACTGTACTGCAGAATGTCAAAATTTAAGTCCGCCACTCTGGTTCTTGAGAATGGCAAAAAGTTTGAAGGCTTCGCATTCGGCGATGAATGTGCTGTTTCCGGCGAAGTCGTTTTTTCAACCGCAATGACTGGTTATACCGAATCGCTGACTGACCCCTCATATCAGGGACAGATTCTTGTTATGACCTATCCGCTTGTTGGTAATTATGGAGTGCCCGACATTGAACGTGTTGATGGCGTTATAAAAGCATTTGAATCCGAAAATATTCATATCCGAGGTTTGGTCGTTACCGACTACTCATTTGAATACAGCCATTGGAATGCTGCCAAAAGTCTCGACCAATGGTTGAAGGATAATCATATTCCTGCAATCTTCGGCGTTGATACTCGCGAATTGACCAAAGAGATTCGTGAAAATGGCGTGATGTTGGGTAAGATTCTTCCAGAGGGTTGTCAGGATGTCGAAACCTATTACAACCCTAACGTTGAAGATTTGGTGAGCGAAGTTAGCTGTGCCGAAACGGTTACATACGGAGAAGGC
>JAZOQL010000082.1:0-8453 GCA_045656065.1 Rikenellaceae bacterium
TATGATAAAAAATACGACCTGCTGCACATAAATCCCGGAGCAGCAGGTTGTAACGGATTCCATAAGGTTCGCACTGCAGTGCGGTTCATAATCGAGGGCGATAACATTCGCGACCTCGAGGTAGGCGAATGGGACAGATAACCTATCTGTAACGATTACCCCCGATGATAAATATCGCAGGACGTTTGTTCAGTTTCGGAGGTACAGCTTTTCTCCACTGGTCAATGGTCTGTGTGCGAATGTATTGTGTCTGGGTCAGTATGTCGGCTGCGATGGTCAGACGAGTCGTAGGCGACAGCGTGCTCAGAAAATCGGCAAAAAGTTTGTCGTTTCGGTAGGGTGCCTCAATGAAGATTTGTGATTGAGATTCGCTCAGTGCGCGACGCTCGAAACGGCGGATTTCGTTGGCTCGGTCGGGATTCTTCACAGGCAGATAACCATTGAAAGCGAACGACTGCCCATTCATTCCCGAAGCCATCAGTGCCATAAAAATCGACGATGGTCCAACCAGCGGAATACATTCGATATTGTGCGCCTGGGCTGCAGCTACGATGTCGGCTCCGGGGTCGGCTATGGCGGGCAGACCAGCCTCGGACAGCACTCCTGCAGACTTGCCCGATAATACAGGGCGCAGCATAGGCTCGATATCCTCAGCGCGCGAGTGCTCGTTCAACTCCACAAACTCAAGTGTATCAATTGGTTTGCCAATTTCTGCCTTGCTCAGAAAGCGACGCGCCGAACGTACATTCTCGACTATGAAATAATCCAGCTCCCTGATGACTGACTGATTGACTAGTGGCATCTCGTCATAAACAGCGCCATCGCCAATGTTGGTCGGTATAAGATATATCTTTCCTTTTGCCATACGTTATTCCTTGATATACACGCGTTTAACTCGTTTTGAAATGTTGGTCATAACCTCATAGGGTATTGTGCCCAGAACTGTGGCCATTTGGCTGACATTGTTTTCTGCTCCGAAAATAGTTACGCTATCTCCCTCATTCACAGTCAGTCCCGAAACATCTATCATACAGGTGTCCATACAAACATTGCCGATTATTGGAGCAAAATGGTCACCCACCTTCACGCTCCAATTTCCGTTGCCGAGTCGGCGGTCGAGTCCGTCGGCGTAACCAATCGGTATGGTAGCAATGGTTTTTCCCTGGTCGGCTCGGCCGTGGCGTCCGTAGCCAATCGTTTCGCCTGCAGCTATATGTTTGATTTGCACGATTTTGGTCTTTAATGTACAAACGTTTTGCAGATTGCACTCCTCGACTGCCGAGATGCCGTAAAGCCCGATGCCGATTCTGACCATATCAAATGTTGCTTCGGGAAAACGCTCCGTAGCTGCGCTGTTGGCGATGTGTCGCAGGTAGCCGATGCCCGGCAGACGGTGGTCAATTTGCGCACAAAGCGACTCGAATTGTGCAATCTGTCCACGCGTGAACTCATCGTGTGCAGCCTCGTCAGAGGCAGCCAGATGTGAAAAGACCGACTTGATTCGGATACGATTGCTACTGCTCAGTATATCAAGTGCTTGGCTCAGTTCTTCGGAGTTGAATCCCAGACGGTGCATACCTGTGTCGAGCTTCAGGTGGATAGGGTAGTTCTCCATTCCCGAGCGCTCTAATTCGGTGATGAACATCTTTAGCGATGTCAGGCTATATATCTCAGGCTCAAGTCGATAGGATATCATTTGTGAAAAACTCCACGCATCGGCATTCAGCACCAAAATCGGCAACGTGATGCCCTCCCTGCGCAGCGATACACCTTCGTCTGCAAAGGCTACGGCAAGATAGTCACATCGTTGATTTTCAAGCATTTTGGCTACCTCATAGCCGCCCATTCCATAACCGAACGCCTTGACCATTGCAACTACGCCCGTGCCTGCGGGTAATTTGTGGCGCAAATGGTTGAGGTTGTGTGATATAGAGTCTAAATTCACCTCCAAAATCGTAGTGTGTATTCGGCGCTCGAGTCTGCGCGAAATCTCCTCAAAACGGAACGGACGACTGCCCTTCAATAATATGGTACAGTTCTTCAAATCCCTATGTTCGAGTGTCTTAATGAACGATTCCGTATCTGAAAAAAACTCTTTGCAACAGCTGAATAGTTCCGAATGACGACTGATGGCCGAACCTATGCCAATGAGCATATCTATCTTGCTGTCAGATATTTCCGCTGCAACTTGTCGATAGAGCGAACCTTCGTCACGGCCGCTCTGCAGTATGTCGCTCAGCACCAACCAGCGGCTGCTGCCAGCCGAAACGCTGCTCATATACCCAAGCGCAAGACGCAGCGAATTCAAATCGGAATTGTACGAATCATTCACAATTTTGCAGCCATTGATTCCGTCCAACAGCTCGAGTCGCATCGCTACGGGTTGAAGCTCAGCGAGTTTCAGCGTTGCAGAGTCAATGTCAAATCCCGATGCTGACACTATGGACAGAGCTGCAAGTACGTTCTGGCGTGAACCAAAATCTTTGTAAATCAGTCCTTTCAGATCGGGTGTAATTATTGCTCCGCTTGGAAGATAGATATTACCTTCTGCAGAGCTGATGCCAATTAACCGACTGGCTGAAAAATTTTGTATGTATTGTGTAAGTTCTTTATTGTCAGTGTCGTAGATAATACTCTTGCAGTTTTTAAGCAGTTCGCACTTCTCGCGAATCTTCTCAATGGTCGAAGAAAAATTTTCGCCGTGCGCATCACCGATGTTGATGACGGCTCCGATGTCGGGGCGAATCATCTTCTCAAGGCGAAACATCTCGCCACAGTGTGATATGCCTGCCTCGATAATTACAACCTGCTCATCACCCTCGGCCATCAGCAGCGAAAGGGCTACGCCCACCTGTGAATTGTAGCTGCGAGGGCTGCGAAATACCTTTACTCCAGAGGGGTATAGCGTTGATAACCACTCCTTTGTAATTGTCTTTCCGTTGCTGCCCGTAATGGCTACGACCTGTCCCGCGAAGCTGTTGCGGTGGAAGGCTGCCAAACGCTGGAGCGCATCCAAGGTGTCGCTCACAACAACTGCGCAAGAACCCTCGGGCAGTCGCGACCTCTCGCCCTCGGCAACCATAAAGGCCTTGACTCCAGACGAATACATCTGAGCTATGAAATCGTGTCCATTGTGATTTTCGCCACACAGGGCTATGAACAAGTCGCTCGAACTGCAACCAGCTCCGCGGCTGTCTGTTACAATTCGTTCGATGATGATCTCCTTGTCGCCGACTATGTGGCCGCCTACTGCTGCGGCAATCTCTCCTAATGGGTATCTCATTATAAATTAAGTTTTACTACGGTTATGCCCGAGCCACCGAAATCGACGTGCTCGTCGCGTGCGCTCGCAACTTCGCGAACGGTCGATAAATAGGCGCGAATCTCTTGCAGCAATGCTCCCGTACCCTTGCCGTGAAGTATTTGCAAGTCGCAGACTCCCAACATAATAGCTGTGTCTACAAATTCGCGGACTGTATCTATTGCCTCGGCTGCGCGCTGACCGCGTACATCTATCCTCGGTTTGAAATTCAGTCGCTTATCACTCATATCATATCCCGTGGTGCGGGTCGGGTGATTCACAAACTCGTGACGCAATGTCTGTTTGTATTCTGAGTTTGAAATGGCCTCGATACGCTCGATGGTTGTGGTCGTGGAAATCTGTCCTACGGCTATGGTCAGTCGCTTGCCATTGATTGAAACTACCTCGCCTACTGCACTTTGACCCTTTATCCGAACCTTGTCTCCAACAGCTATCGCGCGTTCGACCACAGGTTGTGGCTGTGCAGCCTCGGGGCGAGCCTCGACTCTATCTCTCTTGCGCTCGGCTCGTGCCTTTATCTTGGCTATCTTGCGGTCGATGGCCTGTTGACGTTCGTCATTCTCGCTCTGGTCGATGCTCTTGCGGAACTCCTCGAAACGCTGGCGCGCTTCGCGTGTGGCTTCGCGCTCGGCCTGAGCCTCGCGAATCTCTCGTATCGTATTCTCTATCTGACGGTTGGCTTCGGATACTATGTCGCGTGCCTGCTGTTTAGCCTCGCTTAGTATGCGACGACGCTCGTCTCTGACCGACTCAAGTCCCGAACTATACTCATCTTCAAGCTCCAGGACGCGCTTTTCGGCTACGCGTATCCGCTCGCGCTTCGATTGCCAATAGTTCTTGTCGCGGGCTATCTCGCGCAGTTGGCGCTCGACATTCACCTGCTCGCTGCCGATTTTGTCCTTCGCTCGACTCAATATATCTTCCGGCAGACCTATCTTGCGGGCTATCTCTAATGCAAACGAGCTGCCCGGCTTGCCCATCTCCAACGAAAACAGAGGCTTAATCTGCTGAACATCAAAGCTCATTGCACCGTTGATTACTGAACTCGAACGGCTGGCGTAGTATTTCAGATTCGAGTAGTGCGTAGTGATTACGCCGAACAACCTCTTGCGCTCGAACTCCTCGAGCAGACTCTCGGCTATAGCTCCGCCTATTGTCGGCTCGGTGCCCGTGCCAAATTCATCTATGAATATCAGCGAACTGTCGTCAGAGTTGCGCAGTATGGTCTTCATATTCAGAAGATGTGAGCTATATGTACTCAGGTCATTATCAATGGATTGCTCGTCGCCCATATCCATAAACAGATTGCGGAATATGCCCAACTCTGAGTTCTCGCCCGCAGCAATAGGAATGCCACACTGAAACATATATTGAGACAGTGCTATGGTCTTGATGCAGACAGACTTACCACCCGCATTGGGTCCCGAAATAACCAATATGCGCTTATCTTGGTCGAGCGTTACGGTCAGCGGGACAACCTCTTTGCCTTCGCGGTGGAGCGTCTGCTCGAGCAGTATGTGGCGTGCTCGGCGCAGCGATATCAACGGCTTCTTCGAGAGTATCGGGCTGCCGCAATCATTATCTATCGCAAATCGGCTCTTGGCACGAATGAAATCAATGAATATCAGTGCATTGCCTGCGTGGTATATCTCTTCATATCTGGGGCGAAGAGAGTTGGTGTATTCGGTTAGCAGACGGATTATCTCGCGGCGCTCCTGAAATGTCAGCTCCTTGAGTTCGTTTGTCAGTTCGACTACCTCTACGGGCTCGATGTAGAACGTGCGTCCCGTAGCCGATTCGTCTATGATTAATCCGTTTATCTTCTTCTTGTTTACTGCCGAAACAGGTATCACGCTGCGGCCATCTCTGACCGATACCGCTGCCTCCTCGGATACAATGCCAGCCTTCTGAGCCTCGAGCAATATGCGCTGAATGCGCTTGGCTACCTGTCCCTGGCGCTCGGATATCGCGCGACGAATTTCGCGCAACTCCACAGAGGCCGAATCGCGAACATTGCCAAAACGGTCTACCAACCGCTCGATTGAGGCAATCTCATCGGGAAAATCGGAAATGCCCTCAAATATGCGTTTCAATTCGCCTGCATCTTCGTTGCTCTTCTTTCCGAAATAGTTCAGCAGGCGGTGAATAGTCTCGAATGCCTCCTTCAGTGTCAGTAGTTCGCCCGGCTCGAGAAACGCACCCTCAATCTCCAGCTTGTGCAGCAACGTGGCCGTATCTACATATCCCGAATCGGGGAAGCCGCCGTCCAATATCAATAACCCCTTGAGCTGCATAGCCTGTCGGTGGAGTGTCGATATCTTCTGCGCAGAGGTCATAAATCGCATAGAGTCAAAAAGTGCTCGGGCACCCTGTGTGGCACAGCGCCCTTTGAGCTGCTCGCGAATGCGGTCAAAGCCTATTTTCGACTCAAAATCTGACGGATAAATCATTGCTATATCTTTACTTTAACTTGTAAAGATAGGAATTTTTTTTATTCATTGACTGACATTTTTGCAGTTAATTATGACTTATTGTCGCTATCTGCACTGACTGTCAGGTCATTAAGTCATATAAAAGTGTCAAAATTTCCGAATTTTATTTGTGGCAACAATTTTGTTGGATATCAATTTAAACAATATAACCGAAGAAATTTATGAATATAAATTCAATGACAATAAAGGCGCAGGAAATTATCCAAGGCGCTGCGGCATTGGCTGCTGCGAATGGTCAGCAGGCTGTCGAACCACTGCACATATTAAAAACTATTCTCGATGAAACCGATGGAATCGGTAACTATCTGTTAACCAAAATCGGTGTCAATTCGGCTCCTCTGAAAAGCCAAATTGAGACCCAAATGAAAATGCTGCCTAAGGTTCAGGGTGGACAACCTTATTTGTCAAATGATACTACCGCAGTGATACAAAAGGCTCTCGACTCGACAAAACTTTTCAATGACAAATATATTTCGACAGAGCACCTTATTCTGGGGATTATTGGGGAGAAGAATAGTGCTGCACAACTGCTCAAAGATGCGGGCGTTACGGAAAAACTGCTGGTGGCTGCAATTCGCGAACTGAGAAAGGGGGCTACGATCGATAGCCAGACTTCGGAACAAGAGTATGATGCGCTGGGAAAATATGCCTCAAACCTCAACGAACTCGCCCGTAATGGTAAACTCGACCCCGTTATCGGTCGTGATGAGGAGATAAGGCGTGTGTTGCAGATTCTGTCGCGACGCACCAAAAATAATCCAATACTTGTGGGCGAACCCGGCGTCGGAAAGACTGCCATAGCCGAGGGTATTGCTCACCGAATAGTTGACGGTGATGTTCCCGATAACCTGAAATCAAAACAAAT
The DNA here is from genome assembly GCA_045656065.1 of Rikenellaceae bacterium. Lineage (GTDB taxonomy): Bacteria > Bacteroidota > Bacteroidia > Bacteroidales > Rikenellaceae > CAJGBR01. The sequence goes on from JAZOQL010000082.1 coordinate 6,680, forward strand.
TTTCTCGCTGGATATGGGCGCGCTGATTGCGGGTGCTAAGTACAAGGGCGAATTCGAAGAAAGGCTCAAGGCTGTTGTGAAAGAGGTGATAAATTCTGATGGCGAGATTCTGCTGTTCATTGACGAAATTCATACGCTGGTCGGTGCTGGCGGTGGAGAAGGGGCTATGGACGCTGCCAATATTCTGAAACCTGCGCTGGCGCGTGGCGAACTGCGCTCGATTGGGGCTACGACCCTCGACGAATTCCAAAAGTATTTCGAAAAGGACAAGGCTCTCGAACGGCGATTCCAAAAGGTGATGATTGATGAACCTACGGTCGAAGATGCAATCTCAATCCTGCGTGGACTCAAAGAACGATATGAAAACTACCATAAAGTGAAAATTCGTGATGAGGCGATTATTGCTGCCGTGGAGTTGTCGAACAGGTATATCACCGAGCGACATCTGCCCGATAAGGCGATTGACCTGATTGACGAAGCCGCTGCAAAATTGCGCATCGAAATGAATTCCGTCCCTGAAGAGATTGATGCACTCGAACGAAAGTGCAGACAGCTCGAAATTGAACGCGAGGCTATACGTCGCGAAAAAAATGAAAAACGTGTAGATGAACTGACTCGCGAAATTGAGAATCTGAGCGAGGTGCGCTCGCAGTTGAGAGCCAAATGGCAGAGCGAAAAAGAGTTGCTCGAAAAGATTCAATACAACAGGCAACTGATTGATGATCTGAAGATTGAGGCTGCCGAGGCTGAACGTCGCGGCGATTACGGCCGAGTGGCTGAAATCAGATATGGCAAGATTCAAGAGGCAGAACTGCAGATTGCTGCACTTACCGCACAAATGGCTGAAAATAACTCGGAATCGTCAATGATTAAAGAGGAGATTCGCAGCGAAGATATTGCCGATGTGGTGTCGCGCTGGACAGGTATTCCCGTAACCAAAATGTTGCAGAGCGAACGCGAAAAACTGCTCACTATGGAAACCCTCATTCATAAGAGAATAGTGGGACAGAATGATGCCATAGTAGCCATAGCTGATGCCGTAAGACGGAGTCGTGCAGGGTTGCAGGATCCTCGCAGACCTATCGGGTCGTTCATATTCCTGGGGACTACGGGTGTGGGAAAAACCGAAGTGGCAAAGGCATTGGCTGAGTTCCTGTTCAATGACGAAAACCTGATGACCAGAATCGATATGAGTGAATATCAGGAACGTCATTCGGTGTCAAGACTGATTGGAGCGCCTCCAGGTTATGTCGGCTACGATGAGGGCGGACAACTGACCGAAGCAGTAAGACGTAAACCTTATTCGGTAGTCTTGCTCGATGAGATTGAGAAGGCTCACCCCGATGTATTCAACATCTTGCTGCAGGTGCTCGACGATGGCCGACTGACCGATAATAAGGGTAGGACGGTTGATTTCAAAAACACAATAATCATTATGACCTCAAATTTAGGCTCGAGTATGATTATAGAAAATTTTGAAAACATAGATGATGCAAACCGAAATGTCGTAATCGAAAAGACTCGCAATCAACTATTTGAGCTGCTTAAACAGACCATACGTCCCGAGTTCCTAAACCGTGTCGATGAAATTGTTATGTTTACTCCGCTGACTCGAGACGAGGTGCGTGATATTGTGAAGTTGCAGATTGGCTCTGTAGCGAAGATGCTGGCTCAGAATGGCGTGAAACTGAATGTATCGGAGCTGGCTGTGGATTGGCTCGCCGAGGAGGGTTTCGACCCGATGTTCGGAGCACGGCCTGTCAAACGCACGCTG
>JAZOQL010000083.1:0-1799 GCA_045656065.1 Rikenellaceae bacterium
ACTACACGTGCCGTCTTCGGGTTGAGCACAGCGTTCACCGTGTGCGCTCCGTACCCAGTAGACCCAGTCGTTCTGGCAAAATACATACCCGCGCCAAGCATCTGTCCGCCGCGCTTTCCGCCGATGTAGTTCAGGCGTGAGAACATCATCATATCCGCGACGTCTTCGGCTGTCATATTTATACTCGTTCCAGACTGGTTCTGGTACGTGACGCCGTTCACCGACCGCGAGATGATGTTATTCTGCCCAAGACCGTTGTCAGCCATAAACTTCCTGAAGTCCGCGCTGTTCAGTACCATCGGCTTCTCGTTCAGACCAATCGCGTAGACGAAGCCCTGAGTGATGTCCTTCAGGTCAGCCAACTGGTTAGGCATATCTATCGTCTTCGCCCTCTGGTACAGAGCCGCAAGTTGCGCGTCGTCCATCTGGGAAATCGCCTGCATCGCGTCTGGCGTGACTGGAGTGTTCTGCGGCGTCGGAGCCTGTGCCGCCACCTGCGGTTGCGCCTGCGGGGTCGGCTGAACGCCCCTCCGCTTAGCAACTAAACTGTTTCCGTTTCCCACTTACTTCTCCTTCGAGGACTTCGGCTTCTTCAGGTTAGCGACGCCGTATCCTCCATACTCTGAAAAGAATCCGTACTCTTTCGCTGTTTTTTTGCCCTTTGCGGGCTTTGCGCTCTTCTTCGTGTCTTTCTTCGTGGTCATTTCTTTACCTCCCTTTGACCCTGATTGTGATTTCAATACGCGGGTATGTGTTCGCCCCAGAACGCCCTGAATCACCCGTGTACTTTACGTCGACGACCTCCATACTCTGCCCCCTGCCAAGTACGACCTCGCCAAGCCTTCCGCCGCTCCCAATCGGGGGCATCAGCGCCTTCGTGTTCGCGTCCGCAAGGTACTTGATTCGCACAGCCTTGTCCGTGAACGGATTGCTCGGCGGAGCGTTTCGGAAGTCGTTGTACGACGTGGACACAAACGACTTGTTGTTGTACGTCGTGCCGATGAGCCTCTGCTTCAACTGCTGTTCGGTCAACTTCCAGTAGTTCTTCACCCCAAGACTGTCGACGAAGCCGACTCTCTGGTAAGCCGTCAGATTCAGATTCTCACCAAGATTGTGCATCCCCTCGTCGAGCGCGTCAACCATAAACTTCTGATTCGCGTTCAGCGGAAGGTCGTTCTTCAGCCTGTAATTGAGGTTCTGAGAGGGCGAGTAGATAGACGCGCCCTCCGTCTGATTCGCGATGTAGTCCTGAAGTGCCATACGCGTATCTATGTCAAATGCCTGCTTCTGGAAATACGCTCTCCCGCCGTGTAGGTCGTGATAGTCCTGAGAATCAGAGGACGGGAAGTTGTCGTCGTTGATTGTCTCCGCCTGCTGTGCCGTCTGTACGTAAATGGGCGTCGGTGAGGACACCTTAGCCGTCATACTTTTACCGTTTCCCATCGCATTCTCCCTTGCTCATCAGCGCCTCAACTGTTCGAGCAACCGAACCGCACGCCAGTACACGTCTGCCCGCTTCTCGAAAAACTCGTCAAAGCGCTTCCGAACGTCGTTTGCGAACTTGGTCTTTCCGTTCTTTGACAGTGCATCATAGAACTGCCTTTCCTTCTCTGGCCTGTACGTTTGGTATGTGCCGTCCATAGCCGCCCTGACGATTGCCTCTCGCGTCTGCATATCGGACAGGTCATCCTCAAGCAGTGCCTCTGGGTAGTCGTCCTCAGCGAGCCTTTCCAGTCTGTCGTAATCATCCCCGTAAAGGCTCGCAGTGTCATCGTTCCAGAAATAGTCTTCGAGTTCAT
>JAZOQL010000084.1:0-1266 GCA_045656065.1 Rikenellaceae bacterium
TCCCCGTAAGCATCGTTCTGAATAATGTAGCTGGAGCTACAAATTCGGCTCCGGGCGAGTTGGGCGAAGTATTCCGCAATATCGCCAAAGAGATTACAAGCAACCCCATAACAGCAATCTCTCACGCTAATTACCTGAGCATTCTCTTCTGGGCAATCATCATAGGTCTCGCTCTTAAACAATTGGCCGGAGAACAGACTATAAATGCCATAGGTGATTGGGCCAATGCGGTCTCAAAGGTTGTACACTGGATTATTCAGTTCGCACCATTCGGCATTCTGGGTCTGGTATATAGCTCGGTGTCTGAAAGCGGATTGGATATATTCACAACCTATGGCAAGCTGCTCTTGTTGCTTGTTGGCTGTATGGTAATTGTTTCGCTCATTATCAACCCCATCATCATTAGCTGTATGCTCAAATGCAACCCCTATCCTCTGGTGTGGAGATGTCTGAAAGAGAGCGCAATCAGTGCCTTTTTCACACGTTCATCGGCAGCCAACATTCCGGTGAATATGGCTCTGTGTAAAAAAATGGGATTAGACGAAGACTTCTATTCTGTCAGCATACCGCTGGGCAGCACCATCAATATGGACGGCGCCGCAATTACGATTACGGTTATGACCCTTGCTACGTGCAACACTCTGGGCATCGAGACCACACTTGGCAGCGCACTGCTGTTGAGCATACTCGCCACACTTGGTGCTTGCGGAGCATCGGGTGTTGCCGGAGGCTCACTTCTGCTCATACCGATGGCGTGCTCGCTCTTTGGCATAAGCAATGACATTGCAATGCAGGTAGTTGCCGTAGGTTTCATCATCGGAGTAGTTCAAGACTCGGTGGAGACTGCGCTGAACTCAAGTGGCGACGCAATGTTCACAGTCACAGCAGAACTGTACGACAGAGCAAAAAAGGGAGAAAATATCGACCTGAAAAAGATATCAAGACTAAAGTAACACTTTTTTTTCGTTAACTTTGTGTTCTGCACTACATTTGCAACAAATTTGGAAACAGCTAATTTATGAAAATATCAAAACTAATTCTGACCTTGGCGTCAATTATCGCAGCCACAACGCTGTATGCTCAACAGAATGTCGAGCCGGCTCGCACTAAAATCATCACATTTGACAATCAGTATAAAGCACAGAATGTGCTGGTTGATTCGTCACTGTACTACACCCGACTCGAAAATGTGTCGGGCGTCATTCGCTATCGCGACGACTTCTTCTTCCCGTTCAGATGGGTAGGCCGTCTGTTGTATCTTCACTT
>JAZOQL010000085.1:0-4087 GCA_045656065.1 Rikenellaceae bacterium
AAGGGCACAAGTACAACGAAGGGTATTCGTCAGCCGACGTAGCGAAGGTGCTTGAAGAGAACTTAAACATCGAGGACGCACTGACGATGGCTGATTTTTTTACCACTCTGTTTCAGTTGTTGTCGGGGCGGATTCTTCGGAGAGCGAAGAAGGCGCTGAAGCAGGCGAGGAAAGAAGGGATAGCCCCGGAAAAGACGGAGATGGCGATAAGGCTTCTCGAAAGATATCGTCGTATAAGTGGATTGAAATGATAGCCGCAGTCTCGGAGTTGACGAGATTCAACTTCGACGAGGTTTTCACTATGCCCGCTGTTGACTTCCTGATGTACCTGCATTTCATCAACGTAAGGAACAGGAAGGAGTTTGTGCGGAAGCAGAAGGAGATAGCCGAGATGAAGGCTGTATATAGAAGGAGATAGTATGGAACCGAGATTTGACAACCTTGAAAGGGTGCTCAACGAGTTCGGGCAGGCGTATGTGAACGCCGTTGCCGACTACATAATTGAAGCGGACGGCATTGCCACAGGGGAGATGCTGAACACCTTGGATTTCTCCGTAGAGAAGGAGAACGGGCACTATGTGGTTTATCTCAACCATACCGACTACTTCAAATATTTTGACGAAGGAACGTCGCCCCATTTCCCGCCCAGGGAGCCGATTGAAAAGTGGGTTCAGGACAAACCGATATACCCCACTGCGGACTCCAACGGAAAACTCCCGACGGTGGAGCAGTTGGGTTTCCTTATCGCAAGGAAGATTTCAAGGGACGGGACGGAAGCAAGGAACGTATTCGAAAGGGCGAAGCAGAGCGTGATACCGGAGTACGAGCAGAAGATGGCTGACGCTCTCGCACAGGATTTCGTTGAGAACTACCTCAACGGCTACAACGTAGAAGATTGGCAAATACTTAAAATATAATGGCAGAGTTTGTACACATAGACGACGGATATTCGACGAGTGCGGATACGTTGGATTACAGGATTACATACAACGGAGTCGAGATTGAAAGGGGAAGGGCTTATGGCAGGGACTTCCCGATTATGGTTTATCTCAACAGGGTTGCAAGCGAGTTCCTGAAGAGTTCCTTCCCTGAAGGGTATGGTGTGGTTTCCGACGAAGGAGCCTGCGGCGTTTTCGCAGTTACTGATATGAATGGTGTAGTCCTGTATCAGCAGACGTATGTGAACGGGTACGAAGGGGCATTGGGGAACGGCGTGTTGTCGGAACCCATAAACGGGCACGCCGATCCAAGGATGCGGATTTTTTACGGCGCCTACAAAAATTCATCAAGTTCCGTTGTGATCAACGCAGTGTAAAAAATAGATAAAAATGAGATATTATTCTTCTTCAAGTGATTTTTATTACGACACAACCGCCTCCACGCTGAACTACTACATAACAGTCAACGGTGAGACGATATATAACGGGAAGGCTGTGAAATCCCCTTCCAAGGACGTTATATCCATTGACGTAGGGAAAAGAGTCAGGGACTACATCCGCATCAATATGCCCGATTTCAGGAACTATGACGGGGTTGTCGTTCCGCACCCCGAAGCGATGCTCGTCTTTAACCTTTACGACGCACAGAGCGGTGGCATTCTCGAGCAGTACAATGTAAGGATTGACGATACTAAGGAGTGGAGAGGAGAAGAAGGATGTCTGTCGGAACCCATCAACACCCACGCGGATCCAAGGCAGAAGATTTTTTATGGACACTCTTCGAGTGGCGAAACTTCTGTGGATATCGAGAGCGTGGTTCCAAATCCAAAAATAATTTTTGACGACGAGTTTTACTTCGATTGGGAGAGCGGAGTCACTACGATATGCTACACAGCGAACACTGATTTCACTCTGTATTCCTATGACGGCGGTTGGTTCACTGTCACGCAGTCAAAGGCGGATGAATATACGGGTTGCCTAACTTTCACATACACAGAGAATGGCGGACGAAGCAGTAGGGACGGCGTTTTATGTATGCAGGCTATAGGTGGTTATGTTGAGTGTTTCCCTGTGCTTCAGGGTGTTTATGCCGGTGGTTATGGTTCGCAATATCTGACGTTTGTTGTCCTTTCGGGCGGAACTATCCATTGGGTTGATGAAGCCGATTGCATCTATTATCTTGAATATTCGTTTGATGAAGGCGAAACTTGGACGGAATCGTTCCTTTCTGCTTGCACCATAAATGTAAATCCGGGGGACAGGGTTATGTTCAGGGCAAGCAACTGGCTTTGCACTACAAAAGCCCGTTTTTCCGATAGTACAGCATATTTCAATCTTGAAGGAAACATACAGTCGCTTTTCTATCCGTCAAGTTTCAGACACAAGCCAATTCCTAAGAGACTTTATAGGTGTTTTGAAAATACGAGAGTTGTATCTGCGGAGAATCTTGTCCTGCCTGCAGGGACGAGCAAACAGTGCTATATGAAAATGTTTGAATCTTGTACGAGTCTGATTACTCCGCCAGTCTTGCCCGCTGTTACGTTATCGGAAGAGTGTTATTCTAATATGTTCAACGCATGCACAAGCCTCACTATGGCACCAGAACTACCCGCAACAAAAATGGAGCGTTCCTGTTATGAATATATGTTTGGTGCCTGCAATATCAAGACTCCACCGGCGCTTCAATCAACGGAGTTGGCTGACAGATGTTACTACAATATGTTTATCGCTTGTGATTTGGAAGTCGCCCCTGAGCTACCGGCAACCGAGTTGAAATCAAGTTGCTACGAGGGTATGTTAGCTGGTTGCGACTTTGCAACAGCCCCAGAGTTACCGGCTACGAAGATGGAATATGCTTGTTATAGAAATATGTTTGGTGCCTGCAAAAATCTTGTTACGCCGCCCGAGTTACCATCAACGGAACTGGCTATCAGATGTTATGAATCTATGTTTGCGGGCAGCGGTTTGGAGGTTACGCCCGAGTTACCGGCTACTGAACTGAAAGAAAGATGCTACCACACTATGTTTTCGGGTTGCAGGGCTCTAACGCAAGCCAATGAATTACCAGCTACGACTTTAGCCACAAGATGCTATGCATATATGTTCCGTAATTGTAGTAGTTTGGAAACGGCACCCGTAATGTATCCCACTGTTGTTGCGGAAGGTTCTTGTGAATCTATGTTCAGCGGTTGCGAGAGTTTGACTACGGCTCCTACCCTTCCCGCCACAAAGATGGAAGCGGAATGCTATGACTATATGTTTGACGGGTGCGTAAGCCTAGTGACGCCGCCGACGCTTCCATCTACGAATTTGGCACTGAGATGTTACTCGTATATGTTCAGGGGTTGTACGAGTTTGGCTACCACTCCATTGCTACCGGCGACGACGTTGGCGGTTGGGTGTTACAGATATATGTTCGACGGGTGTGTTAGCCTTACGGCGGCTGGACCGCTGCCTGCGTCTACGTTGGTGTCGGAATGTTATCTCTATATGTTCAACGGATGCTCGTCTTTGAGTTATGTAAAGTGTACCGCAACCAGTAAAGAATTGGATTCTACGTATCGTTGGTTGAGGGGTGTACACAGAACAGGAACATTCGTAAAGGCTTCAAGTGCGAGTTTCTGGCCCAGTAGCGAAAGTGGAATACCTACATATTGGACAGTGCAGAATGCTTCCTAAAAAAAATATTAAAAAACAAAACAATTTTTATGGCTACGATAACAATGCCTTCGGGCGTTTCAACCTATGTTCAGGATGCTTACCACTACGATGGAAAAAGGGTTCTGTTCGACAATGTGGAGATGTACGACGTCAATTACTGTGGAGACGCCGCTTGCTATTATTTGAACAGCAGGGGAACTTTTGACGCATTCCTTATAGAAGGCGGCATAAAACGCATAGACAAGTTCACGCAGCAGGACTACTACAAGTCCTATGACAACAGGACTATCGAGTTCGGGCGGAACAGGTTCGTTACCGAGTTGAAACCTACTTGGGAACTCTATACGGGGTGGCTCACCGACGAAGAGGCGGAACGCCTTTGCAGGAACCTTCTGCCTTCAACGCAGGTGTACCTGCACACCCTTGACGACGACATCATCCGTCCCGTTGTGATAGTGGACAACCAAGCGGAATACAAGACTTATGAG
>JAZOQL010000086.1:0-1108 GCA_045656065.1 Rikenellaceae bacterium
GCCGTGCAGGACGACAAAATTGGCATTGGTTCTATTGACTTTGAGAAAATCATCCCGATGCCGGCAAATATATATCGTGGCAGCCTCAGCCCTGATGATTGGGCCAAGTACAGAGACAATAACTGGTACGATTGGTCGGTAGAACATTGGGGAACAAAGTGGAACGCCTACGAGATGGAAAATAATCCATACTGCATCAGTTTTTGGACGGCTTGGGGCGGTGTACCGCAAATCGTTCAGAAAATGTCTGAAATGTTCCCCGATGTCGCTTTCCATTACCAGTATGCCGATGAGGATATGGGCTACAACTGCGGAGAAATGGAATACGAAAACGGACAGCGCACCTTTGATTATTTCCCCGAAGATGGTTCTGATGTTGCATATAGATTTGCTTGTGAGGTGTGGGGAGATGACTATGATGAGTTTTGCGCCGAGCGAGACGCTTGGTTGAACGAGCAGGTGGAACAGAAACAATTAGAACTTGTTTCTCCCGAAAATAATGATTTTGAAAGTGAGGAATAACAATGAGCAGAATGTACGAAGAACTTGTCAGACACGAGTGGGAACAATTGACACCCGAGCAGAAGCGAGAGAAGCAGAAAGCCGAAGCAATTAACAGAATGACCATCGTAGACTACTTTAAGCCGAGCATTAACGAGTTTAAGCGGAGCGGTAAGGTAATGCTGAACGAGTTCCCGATGGGAGCGCACTTTTACATAGACGAAGAGAAAGATGGGCTGATTAAGCAGAAAATTGATGCGTTTGAAGCGGAAAATCACGCCATTGTCTATGCGGTTACCCATACTCTTGCCGAATTCGGTGAGTGCTATGAGTTTTTCTTTGTCAGCGACTATCCCGAAGAGTGGGATTGCGAAAAAGATGAACTCAAAGATGGTTATCAGTTTGTTTGGGTCTACAACCACTCTGTTCCGTGGTGTAGCGAGTTTGGAAGCATCAGTTTCCGTCAGACTATCGCTGGCGGTCTGCGGAGGATTGGATAATGTGGACCGACCTGCAAACTTACGAGTACAAAGGTTATTATATCGCCTACAACGTGTACGGAACGTGTGAATGGAGCGTTCAGTACGGAGTTGACGACCTGATGTTC
>JAZOQL010000087.1:0-4870 GCA_045656065.1 Rikenellaceae bacterium
CATTTAGTTTTCGACTATCAGAACTTGAGATTGACACTTTAAATAAAAACATAGAATTTGCAAAATATGTGGTCGATTGTGAGTTTATTGACACAACTCAACAACTCATAGGTACTTGGTTGTGGGCGAAGCCGACAATTAATTAATAGTATAATATTTTAAGACCAAAATATCCATTCGATTATTATTCCAAAGTGCCAAATTAGAAATTTCAAAGAGCCATTTTGGCACTTTGAAATGGCACTAAATAAAGTTAAGCAACTCGTGAGGATTTCTCACGAGTTGTTGTTTTATTGACACCTTCGAAGTGGTTAGCCACACTAACCGGTTGGAAGGAAAAATAGTCAGTTGGTTAGTCGCACTAACCGACTGCAAATTTTATCAAGTTGACTGCCAATTGTAGTCAACTGCATTCCCAAAATTCAGTTGCATTCAACCTGTATACAACTTAACATTCTACAATAGAAAGTGGACATTCACAACCCTCAAAAACCATATCGACCACAAGCGACATGGTCTTTGGGGCTATGTTATTATTTATCTATAATTTAACTCGTATTTTCTATGAAAAATTACTATCTTTGTGTCAGAATTAGGGCGCCGAGCGGCAAAAGCAAGATGTCGCCATTGGTTACAAATACAAGGCTCAATTGATTCCCTTATTTTACCCACAAGTCTGTAACTATCTGATTATCAGAGGGGTTTACTTTCTACTTGGAAATAACAATCAGCGTTAATCATTTTTGTGTGTGTTTCTATCGACAACCAATTCTCAATAAGTTCATCATAATGGCTATAAAATTTCTCCCAATTGTAACTCTCCATATCCCTTCTTTTTTTTAGTTTAGTAATTATTTGCTGTCAAAGTTAAGAAATATATTGATACATCGACCGAAAGTGGGGTATTTTTATTTGTTTACTCTGTCTTTTCGGGGAATGCTCAACCGAGTGCCCATCGCACGTCTGGCAGCAGCTCAGGCTGCAATTAAGGAGTAATTCCTACTATCAAATAGCAACAGCCTGCCCTCTCCAGGGGCAGGCTGTTTAATTTAATGCGTTAAAACTCTGCAAATAAGCTGCGAGTTTTCTGAAAATTATCCCAATTTTGACATAAATCGAGCACTTTCAACAGCTACGCGGCGGTGTGTAGCGCGTCCAATTTCGCCTCGGTCGTCTGGTGCTACGATTTCAAATTCGACGACTCTGCCATCTACCATCGTGACCGTAGCTTGAGCTTCAACAGATGCACCCATTCTTGTAGCTCGGGTGTGCTCAAGATTGAGCATTACGCCTACCGTAGTCCAACCTTCGGGCAGCGCTCCTTCCAGTGCTACACAGGCGCTCTGTTCCATCAGTGCTGCCATCGAGGGCGTAGCATAAACCTCCAGCAGTCCGCTTCCAACCGCAGCCGCGCTCTTTGCTCGGTCTACAAGCGTCGTAGCTTTACCCGCTGCGCCAACTTTTACTTCGATTTCCATAGAACGCTATTTTACAATTTTTTCAGCCATAGCAGTTGCCAATGCGTCGCATTCTGCCAATTTATCCGGATTAACAATGCCAAAAATTTCTACCGGAGCTGCAACTTGTTCCCAGCCGGATTTTTCTGCAAATTCGTTCAGACGGCGCACTCCGCCACCGTTCCAAGTGTATGAGCCAAACAAGCCTAAGTAGCGATTCTTCAGACTCAGGTGCGAGATGTGTGAAACTACTTCGTTCATTGTCGGCAGCATTTCTCCGTTGTATGCACAGCTACCCAAGATGATACCCTTGCAGCGCCACATTTCGCTAATCAGGAACGATACGTGTGTCTTAGATGCATCATAAACTCGGATATCTCTAACGCCTTGTGCGGCTAAAGTGCGAGCAATGCGGTCTGCTACGGCTGCGGTATTTTCGTACATTGTGCCATAAATTACCACTACTGCATCGTCAGCCTCATATTTGCTCCACTTGTCGTACAGACCCATAACGTAGCTGGGGTCCTCTCTCCAGATTGGTCCGTGCAGCGGTGCGATAATCTTAACAGGTACGCCTGCCAACTTTGCGAATGCCTTTTGAACCATACCCGAATATTTGCCCACGATGTTTGAGTAGTATCTGCGCATTTCGCTATCATAGCGACCCTTTGCGAATTGGTCATCAAACAGTGCTCCGTCCAGTGTGCCGAATGTACCAAAGGCGTCTGCCGAGAAGAGAATTTGGTCAGTTGCATCATACGTAACCATACTTTCTGGCCAGTGAACCCACGGTGTGAATACGAATTTCAATTTGTGTGTACCCAGGTCGAGTTCATCACCATCGGCTACCTCTACCAAATTGTCAGTGATTCCGTAATAGCCTTCCAACATCTTGAATGTCTTGGCATTGCCGACAATCTTGATATTCGGCCAGCGCTTCTTGATTTCGCCTACTTCGCCTGAGTGGTCAAGCTCCATATGGTTAATAATCAGATATTCAGGTTCTCTGCCATTGAGAAGTCTTGTGATTGAGTCGATGTATCCTGCACCGCGAGTGCTTTCCACCGTATCGAGTAGTGCAATCTTCTCGTCCATAATGACATACGAGTTGTAGCACACTCCTTCGGGCAGCGGCCACAAATTTTCAAAAAGTTCTTTTCTGCGGTCGTTTACGCTGATGACGTAAACCGAATCATTAATTTTTACAAAGTTGTCCATTGTTTACTTATTTTTTAATTACTCAATTTATTTTTGTTATAGTTGTCCTGATTCATACATTCTGATTATCTTTTCAATCATACGGTCCTCGCCCTCGGCGTCGTATTGCTCCTTGAGGTTTGAACCGAATATTCGTGCGATTGTTTGCCAGAATCTTGCTGACAGTCCTCCTCTGAACTCTTTCAGCAGTGCATAAGACGTGCTGCCTGTTTGTCGGTCTATCAGCTTGATTAGAATGTGTCCCTGGCTTATTGACATTCTTTTCAGAATCGGAGTATAGGTCTTAATCAACTCTTTTTCTACAGCCTTGACGTGTTGTTCGCGTTCTTTTTTTGTTGGAATATTTGCAAGTTCGCGCTCAAGTTGCAACATTCGCTCGTTGGCGTAACGTGCTATGGGATAGACCTTTTTGACATTGCGTATCAATCTCTCATAGCGTCTCATATCTGCCTTGCGAGCAAACACCGTAACAGGTTTTAGTTCGACATTCAGTATAGATTCTCCTTCGTAGATAATCCTTCTGCATCGGACAATGTTAGACTGACCAAAGCATACCCCTCCCATACAACTCATTACTCCCACTAAAAGTATGTTTATCAGTAACCTGTTCACGCTTATACAGTTGTTTTTAAACAGAAACAATCCGTTCGAGACACTTATCTATCATATTTTCCACGGCATCTTGATAGTCGGTTTTGCTGTTGCCCGAAGCACGCTGAGCGATAGCTACGCATACCGTTGTCGCATCGTGTCCCATAAGTTTAGCAAGACCAGCCAATGCCGAGGACTCCATTTCGTAGTTGGTGATTCTCAGGCCTTCGGCTCGGAACAGTGCCAGACGGTTGTTGAAGTCTGGCGGTGTCGAGGGCTGAAGACGCAACCAGCGTCCCTGTGGTGCGTAAAAGCCCGGAGCCGATACCGTAATTCCCGACGTGGTGATATCTTCGAGTTTGCTGTTCAACAACTCTGATGATTCGACAATATATGGTTTGCCCAGCATCGGATTCCACTCGACAAAGTCACAGAATCGACGTTCGAGGTCGGTGCGGCATATCTGATTTCGTCCCTGATAGAAATTCAGCAATCCGTCAAAGCCGATTGAAAACTTTGAAAGAATCATATCTCCCAGCGAGATGTCTGGTTGCAGAGTGCCCGAGGTGCCAAGACGCAGCAATTTTAATTTTGTATGCTCATCTTTTTCACAACGTTTGTTGAAGTCTATATTCACCAATGCGTCGAGTTCGGACAGAACTATATCTATGTTATCTGTCCCGATACCCGTAGAGACTACGCTGACGGGCACGTGTCCATACTCTCCCGATACGATTCTGAATTCGCGATTCTGAACCGAGCAATATCGTTTGGTGAATCTCTCTGCCACGCGGTCTACTCGAGCCGGGTCGCCGACCAGGATTACTCTGTTTGCCAATTGTCCCGGTCTCAGGTGAAGGTGAAATATACTTCCATCGGGATTCAGCATCAATTCCGAATTTTTAATCTCTCTCATAAGGCTAAACACTATTTGAGAATGGGCATTTTATTCCATTCGTGTGTAGGCGTCAATCTCTTCCGGAGTCAGTTTTCTGACTTTCTTCGCTACGTCCTGACCCTTTTCATTTTTGCCGAATTCGAATGTGACGCGGTCGTAGGGTTGCAGTTCGTTGAATTCGCCCTCGACGTCAAGATAGTGGAAAAACAGATTGTTATTGGGATATTTTATGAATCCATATCCGTTTTTGACCATCAGGATTTCACTGATGTTGATTGAGGGTGAATCCGACTCCGAATTGTTAGATTCGGATTTTGTGTCTGCTCCGACAAAGAGGTTGGATATCAATGTGTTATTTTGTGCCAAGCCACAATCTATTACATCGTGCATTGCGATGGGGTAGGTGGCCAGCTGTAGCAATTCTCGTGATGTGCGGGTTGAAACTTTGTTGCCGTCATCATTTTTGTATTCGAATTCCCAGCCCAGCAGCATAACGGGGATTCCTAGACTGCGCAACTTGCGCAACAATTGCACATAGTCCGTATCCGACACCAGAAGTACAATCAAATCCAGCTTGCCCGTCAGTGCCAACTCAAAGACTTCGAGCGCGAGCCATACATCTATGCCACGCTCCTCTTTGCGTCCCTGCAGGTTGCGCAGAGGCAGGTAGTGGGTATGTACGCCTTCGGCCATCAGTATGTCATCG
>JAZOQL010000088.1:0-1486 GCA_045656065.1 Rikenellaceae bacterium
GGATTTGTTTATTTAGAAAAGTTTGGTTTTTGGTATAGACATATTTCATTTCCTCGGTCATATAATGGTTTAACTTTTAGATATAGATATGATAAAAAAGAATTGGAAACCCAAGTTTCTCACGTAATAGGAGGTGAAGACAGTAAATATTACAACGAAGAAATAGGTTATAGATTAATCAAGGAATATGCCAAAGCAGGACTATTTTCATAAACAGTTCCAATAAGTATATAATTACAATTTGATTTCGTCATTTGCGAATTTTTTATTATATTATGGTATAAGCAGTATAGTTATGAACAATACCGAACACTATGTCAGTTACGATTTCGCCGAGTTCTTGGATAGCATTGGCTATGACGGCGAATACCACGCACTGTATGCCAAAGGTGACGTTGAAGAGGGTTGGTACAGTCAAGAAAAACAGCAGATTATGAAGTTAAAGCGTGAGAAAGGCTACTTCTTTGCTGTTGACCAAATGTACCTCCACGAACTGAAACCGCAGAAAAACCTGCTCAAAGCACCGACATTGGAATCCGTGATGAATTGGCTTCGTGAAAAATACGACATATTGGTAAGCGTATGTATCGTTGACTCGAACACGGTCTATATGGGAGGCGAATACTACTACTGCCGAATATTCAAAAACAGAAGCGAGGAACGCAAGTTCAGATACAATTTGGAGAAATTCGTCACATACGAGGAAGCCGTGAACTATGCGCTCGAATACATATTCGTTAATTTTGAAATACTTTCACACATAGACAATGAATGATAGAACAAAGGAAATAATGGAATGGGTAATCCCAGGCGTGTTCGTGTTTTTGATTCTGACGAGCGTATTCGGTTACATCGGTGCAAAACATCTCAACGCTACCCGAAAAGCGAACCGCATTGAAGTCGGCGACACGTTCAAGGTTGAATATGTGACCGACAATCCGTTTGAGGACTGTTTCAAATTCGGTGGCAGGATTATAGACAAAAAAGGCAACTACATACTCTATGTTACCTCAAAAGGCGACACCTGCACCACCAACATACGCGACCCCTACACGATGCCGAGAATTTTCAAAGTGACAGTTTACAAAAACAAATAGTTATGAGCAAATCAGAAATTACAATCAGAAGAAAAAGTGACGGCAAGGTTCTGAAAGACATAATCAACGATTCTTGCCAAGTCCACAATATCTATGACGGTGACACGCTTGTCGCATCGGAAAAAGACAGCACAATCGGCTACATTGAAGGCAGCGGGTTTTGTGATTGGTCTGACTACGAGGAAATAGGGCGGAAGAATGATGCCCAAAAATTCTTCAAGAGTTTGGAGAATGTGTCGGAATACAACAAGAACCTTTTGGTCGCCGACTTGGGCATAAGGATTCCTTACAATGTCGTGTGCCACATTTCACAACACGTGAACGGAGGCGACTTGGAAACTGACGACATATTGAGGGCTGTTTACAAAGAAGGCGTTTGCGAGTTCGAC
>JAZOQL010000089.1:0-9592 GCA_045656065.1 Rikenellaceae bacterium
GCTTCAGGCGCGAGGTCAAATACTGCACACGCTGCAACAACATCTCGGACAGTGACCTGTGTCCTATATGCAGCGACCTGAGACGCGACCGTTCGGTTGTATGCGTAGTCGAACAGGTCAAAGACGTAATCTCAATAGAAAATACAGGTCAGTATCGAGGCGTATATCACGTCCTGGGTGGAGTGATATCACCAATGCAGGGCGTAGCTCCGTCAGACCTCAAGATTGATTTACTGATAGATAATGTCAAACAAGGCGAGATTGATGAGATAATCCTGGCATTGGACACAACGGTCGAGGGCGAGACTACGGCATACTATATCAAGAAGAAATTGGAACCATTCTCCGATGTGAAAATCAGCGCCATAGCTCGAGGCATTGGCTTCGGCGACCAGCTCGATTACGCCGACCAAATGACCATCACTCACGCACTGATGAATCGCCGACCTCTGAAATAAACTGCTTTAGGCAACTGAAAAACTAATAAAATTAGCTAACTTTGTAACAACCCAAATAAATTTATGATTTATGAAAAAATATCTTGTTTTAGCCATATTGCTGAGTGTGGGCGTATGGTCGCATAGCTCGGCACAGACTCCTGCCCAAAGTTCAGTGGGAGTTTACACTCTGCCTCGCACAGTGGTAAAGGTTGACATTTCGGCTCAAAAGACTGAAATTCAGGCTGGACCGTATGCGCGATTCGCACAAAAATACTTAGGCATAAATGTACCTCTGTTCGATAAAGTAGTCTACACATTGCTGTCGGCTCAGGCTACACCGCTCGTGGAGAATGACCCCGCACACGTCTATCCGTTAGACAACATCGACCTCTCGCTGTTGCAAAAAACACCCGAAGGATTCAGAAGCAACAGCACAAAGGGGGCAATTGCTGTTCAGAATAGATTTGCATTTAACGACTTAGGTTTAGAGCCAATCATCACGACTCGCACAATCAGCTCGTTCACCAATGTTCCGAGCGATACGGGCACGATGGTAATCCCCATTGACAAACAGGAGGTCGTATCTCGCAGCTTGGAAGAGATGGCCGAACAGGCTGCGCAGACAATCTTCAAGCTGAGAAAGAGACGTTTCGAGCTGGTGACAGGCGAAACAGGCGAAAATGTCTTCGGTGCAGGACTGCAAGCTGCGCTGAACGAAATGAAACGCATTGAAGATGAGTATGTTGCTCTGTTCGCAGGAAAACAGGTCGTAACTATTGAAACCCGCACATTTGAGGTAGTGCCCGACGGACAAAAGAGCAATCACGTAGTGTGTCGATTCTCTCCGAACAAAGGCGTAGTGGAGGTCAGCGACCTTAGCGGCAGACCAATATTGTTGGAATTAAAACCCGAAGGCAAGACCTCGCAAATGGCAGAATTCACAAAATCTACAAAAGATTCACGCACATATATCTATCACCGTATAGCAGATGCAGTTGAAGTGAAAGTTGTCGATAACAGCGGCACTCGCCACGTGCTGTGCACCGAACGAATGCCAATTTATCAATTCGGAAAAATCATCGAAGTTCCTATTCCAAACTCAAAATAGAACACATTTTTGACCTTTGAGTAGTTAATTTTTTTTGATTTTATACGAAAAACTTTTTGATTTTTGATAATTTTATCTATCTTTGCAGAAAATATAAGGTATTACTCCAACTCGATATGAGTGTTGAAGTGCGCAGCAGATGGTGTCTCGAGCAAGATATGGGCTGTGCAACAGATGAAAATTTCGAGCAAGGAGTTCACAAAAACCCGGCTAAAAGAGAGAAAAAAATAAATAGTGGTTAAGTTTTAATTAGTAAGTTTTAGAAGCTCCAAGTTGTGAAACATACGAGCAACGTATTTTTTAGGTTTGTTAGGTTTGTAATTTTTTACAATGGTTGTCCGGAGAACTCACGTTCTCCGGATTTTTTTATCGACTAATTCATCTCGCCCAGCAGATCGCGAATCACCACCGATGCACAATAGATACCAAACAACGGCGGCATATATGATATTGTTCCCACGTTCGATTTTTTGTTTCGCTCCTCGCACAAAATCATCGAGCCTTCGCGCACAGGCTCAGGCGAAAAGACTACACGAAAACCGGTCTTGATGCCGATTCTTGAGAGTCGTTTGCGCAACATATGCGCCAATGGGCAGTGATGAGACTTGGATATATCACAGATTTCCAACAGACAAGGGTCAGTTTTGGCTCCGGCGCCCATCGAACTCACCAGCGGAATCTTTCTGTCCAGCGACTCCTTAATCAGCGCAACCTTAGGCGACAATGTGTCAATGGCATCTACAACGTAATCAAATGAAGATGAATCCAATAGCTCACCAAACGACTCCTCATCTACGAATTTATCCACAACAGCAAGCTCCAAATCGGGATTAATCGACTTGAGCCGCTTTTCAAATTCAGCACACTTTGAATTACCAACATTATATTGATTAGCAATCAGTTGCCTGTTTATATTCGATAGCCCCACGACATCTCCATCAACAATTGTCATTCGGCCTATTCCGGCTCGGCACAACATTTCGGCAGCATATCCCCCTACTCCACCAAGCCCCGCAATCAGGACATTCGCACATTTGAGTTGTTCCAATTTCGCCGCACCCAAAAGCAATTCGGTACGTTCAAGCCAATTATTCATAATCTGAATATTTTATTAAAGTTTCTGTAAATCAAATCTTTAAGCTGAGCTAAGTCAATATTTTTAGTCTGGCACAGACAATCGTACACCGCACGTATATCCACCTCAGCATCATCAGTCTCGAGCAGCAACATATCATCAGGCACTGCACTCAACACGTTGCGCAATTTTTCATTTTGCAGAATCGCAGACCCGAACGAAAGGGTAATATCCCGAGAAATCAACTGCTCGGCAAGTTGCTGACTGCCCGCAAATCCGTGCGCAACCACTCTTACCGAAGGATTTTTTTTCAACGACGCCAACAATTCGTTATAACCTCTTACACAGTGAGTTATAACGGGCACATTTTTACTGCGAGCATACTCCAACTGCAACTCGAACAACCTTTGCTGCGCAGCAAAATCCTCACGCCCACGCACAAAATCGTAGCCACACTCCCCCACCGCGGCTGCGTCAGGGTGCGACTCGAGCCAAGCTATCGCCTCGGTCTCCGAAACCACAAGCGCGTCCCACGGGTGAATCCCCACCGAGTAGAGTCCCGAGTGTGACTGCTCACGGCCATACAGACACGACCCAAGCTCAATCACCTCATTTTCATCACTATACTTGTGAGTATGAGCATTTACAAACTTCATCTTGGACATCAATATGTATATGTCGATTTATATTTTCCAGCACTTGCCCTGCGTGCACGATGTAACTGTTCTTCCCTAATTATTTTATTATCTCCATTATTAACCGCCGATTTTAAAATTCGCATAACCTCCCACTTGTCTTCGAATGCAGCAATTGGATATTCATTCATTATTTTTCTAACAAGCCCAACAACTTGATTGGGATATACCACCCAACAATTCTCAGGAATATTAGTTATCGACCGCAGTTCACTTGTAACATAAAATACAATTATTGAAAACATTGGAACATTCCTTAATTGCTCGGAACTTCTACGCAAAGCCTCGATATGCCCTTCATTCTGCATTATTGGATTATAGAATTGGTGTTTTTCTCTACCATAAGCCAACACCTGTGTCCACTTACTATTATTTGCATTACCAAAAATCCAACCACTATACTGCTTTACTTCAAAAACAAAAATTCCCACGCTTGTTGGTACAACCAAGTCTATTTGTGTATATCCACCGTTATCCGGCAAATACAAATCGTGAAATATTGTAGTAGGAGGAATTCCTATTTCAAGAAGTCGAGATATCAAATCGCGTTCTGAATATTCACCCCTAATTGCAGACGTAACAGCCGCAGACGTAATACGGGAAGGTGCTGTATTTAACGGCTTAACATCAAACTCTTCAACATTATCGCCAACGACTTTCATAGATTCGTTATTTTCTAAAGGATTTTGCGACATATTATTTATATTACCTTGCGGCAACTTTTTAACACCCTTTAGGGATTTTTTAAAACATATAATTGCGATTATGAGTAATAAAACAACTGCAATAATCACTATTTTCTTTAATTCCATACAATCAAAACAAAAGGTAGGGCAAAGTTATACAAGTATTTTTGAAAAACAAAAAAGTGGAGCGCACTGCACTCCACTTTCGATATTTCAATTCATTATCCTAAATGACAACGAAATCTTACAGTCCGTTCTCAAGTTCTTCTCCAACTGAATAAACATTCTGCGTACCATCGGACATTCGCTTAATAACCACCTTACCTTCAGCACGTTCCGACTCGCCAATGATTGCTACATAAGGTATCGCACGTCGATTTGCGTAATCCATCTGCTTTTTCATCTTCACAGCCTCGGGATATATCTCGCACTTATAACCGCGCTCTCTCAGCGCACGCATAACTTTCAGGCTCTCAATCTCTTCAGCTCCACCAAAGTTCACAAACAGCACCTCAGTCGTAGTCTGCGCATCGTTGGGGAACAAATCCAAGCCCAACATCACATCGTAGATTCGGTCGGCTCCGAACGAGATTCCGACACCCGACATTCCCGGCAATCCGAAGATGCCTGTCAAGTCATCATAGCGACCACCGCCCGAAATGCTACCAATTTGATAATCAAGAGCTTTCACTTCAAAAATTGCACCTGTATAGTAGTTCAAACCGCGAGCCAACGACAAATCCAACTCGATAGGCAACTCAACACCAACTGCTTCGACGTAGTCCAGAACGCGACTCATTTCATCAACACCCTTCAGTCCCGTTTCCGAGCCTGAAATAATCTGAGCAATCTTTGCGAGTTTCTCTCTATTGGTACCCTCCAGCGACAAAATAGGCTGCAACATTTCGACTGCCTCGGCACTGATACCACGCTCCTGCAACTCGGCATTGACAGCCTCGAGTCCGATTTTATCGAGTTTGTCGATTGCCACCGTAATGTCAATCATCTTATCGGCAAAACCTATCGTCTCGGCAATTCCATAGAGTATTTTTCTGTTATTTATTTTCAGCAACACGCGAATGCCAAGACGGCGGAAAACCTCATCTACAATCTGAATCAGCTCCAGCTCGCTAATCATCGAGGTCGAACCAATAACATCGACATCACACTGATAGAACTCGCGATAACGACCCTTCTGCGGGCGGTCTGCACGCCACACAGGCTGAATCTGATAGCGCTTGAACGGGAAGGTAATCTCAGATTGGTGCTGCACAACGTAACGCGCAAAGGGTACGGTCAAATCATAACGCAATCCCTTTTCGCATATACGCGCTGCCAACGCACCCGACGAACTATTGTGAATCTCGTCATCTGTAACCTTACCCATAAAATCTCCCGAATTGAGTATCTTGAACAAGAGTTTATCACCCTCCTCGCCATACTTACCCATCAGAGTCGAAAGGTTCTCCATTGCGGGAGTCTCCAGCGGCAAAAATCCATATTTGCTAAAGACCTCACGAATAGTGTCGAATATGTAGTTGCGGCGAATCATCACCTCGGGCGAGAAATCTCTTGTGCCCTTTGGTATAGATGGAACTTGTTTTGCCATTTTTCGAATTTGTAATTATTCGGTTAATTTTCTGTATTTAACGCGGTGTGGCTGTTCATCGCCCAGACGTTTACGTTTATTTTCTTCGTATTCAGAGTAGCTACCCTCGAAGAAGACCACCTGCGAATCGCCCTCAAACGCGATGATGTGCGTAGCAATACGGTCCAGGAACCAACGGTCGTGCGAGATTACAACTGCACAGCCCGCAAAGTTTTCAAGACCCTCTTCCAGAGCTCGCAACGTATTTACGTCCACGTCGTTGGTCGGTTCGTCGAGCAACAACACGTTACCCTCTTCCTTAAGTGCCAACGCCAAGTGCAGACGGTTACGCTCACCACCCGACAACACACCGCACTTCTTCTCCTGGTCTGCGCCCGAGAAGTTGAATCGGCTCACATAAGCTCGCGCATTTATCGAGCGGCCGCCCATTGTGATTATTTCGCTATCCTGTGAAATAACCTGGAATACAGTCTTTTCCGGGTCGATAGATTTGTGTTGTTGGTCAACGTATGCCAATTTCACAGTCTCGCCCACGCGGAACGTACCGCCATCGGGCTGCTCGAGACCCATAATCATTCTGAACAGCGTAGTCTTACCAGCACCATTCGGACCGATAACACCAACGATACCTGCCGGCGGGAGTCGGAAGTTCAACTCGTCAAACAACAACTTGTCGCCGAATGCCTTCTTCACGCCCTGAGCCTCGATAACCACATCGCCCAGACGCGGACCATTCGGAATGAAGATTTCCAGCTTTTCTTCCTTCTGTTTAGTATCTTCGTTGAGCATCTTGTCGTATGCCGACAAACGCGCCTTAGACTTAGCGTGACGAGCCTTCGGAGCCATTCTAACCCACTCCAACTCGCGTTCGAGAGTTTTGCGACGCTTGCTCTCCTGTTTCTCTTCCATCGCCAGACGAGCAGTCTTTTGCTCCAGCCAGCTTGAGTAGTTACCCTTCCACGGAATACCCTCACCACGGTCGAGTTCGAGAATCCAGCCCGCTACGTTATCCAAGAAATAACGGTCGTGGGTTACGGCGATAACCGTACCTTTGTATTGTTGCAAGTGCATTTCAAGCCACTCAACAGACTCAGCATCGAGGTGGTTGGTAGGCTCGTCCAACAACAGCACATCTGGTTCCTGCAGCAACAGACGGCACAATGCTACACGACGACGCTCACCACCTGAGAGGTGCGCTACCAAAGAGTCGCCCTCAGGACAACGCAGCGCGTCCATTGCACGTTCCAATTTGCTGTCGAGCTCCCAGCCATTCTTATGGTCGATAAGTTCTGTCAATTCGCCCTGACGCTCAATCAGTTTTGCCATCTGGTCGTCGTCCATCGGCTCGCAGAACTTCTGGTTGATTTCTTCATACTCCTGCAACAGTGCAACTACATCTGCACAGCCCTCTTGTACAATCTCCTTGACAGTTTTTGTATCGTCGAGTTGCGGCTCTTGTTCGAGATAGCCTACCGAGTAGCCGGGCGAGAATACAACTTCTCCCTGGAAGTTTTTATCAATACCGGCGATAATCTTCATCAACGTAGATTTACCCGAACCGTTCAAACCGATGATACCGATTTTTGCACCATAGAAGAATGAGAGGTAAATATCATTCAGAATTTTTCGATTGTTGACAAGTGTTTTCGACACTCCAACCATCGAGAAAATAATTTTTTCGTCTGCCATTATTATGTGTTTTTAGGGTGATTATCTGTTAGATTTCAGGCGCATCAGGGTTTTCGCCACCAACAACCTCATCGTTGTTAAGAATCTGAGGACCCGTTTTTGTTGAGAACTTCAATTTCAAAGGTATATACACCTTGCGAGTCGAAAGAATCTCATCATAGCGATAAGCTCCGTAATAGAACACCAATTCAAAATCGTCAGACTGGAACTTGTCCAACAACATCTGAGTCGGGAAGTTGTCAAGCTGACGCTGAACATAAGCCGTTGTAATTGCATCTGCTTCAGCCATAGTTTCAGCTATGATGTTATAGATTCCAAAATGGATATCACTGCTCCACAGCACTTTGATTATAGAGTCCATTAATTCGTACTCATCTTCATACTTATCAGGCAGATTACCTTCAAATGTAAAGTCATCTAAAATTCTGACTGAATAACTTACCACATTATCCTCTTGGGAATCATTGCTGCACGAAACTCCAAGTATTACCACAGCCAAAATAAACAACAGTTTTTTCATCATTTTTCTTTAAATTTACGGTTAAACATTATCTCACAAAGGTACGAAAAAATGCTTGATATTAGCAAACATTCCGACCAAACTTATATTAGTAACGATAAAATGGAGTTTTGATTTTATAATCTCGAAAATTTAACATACTTTTGTAGCGAAAACATTCTGAAATATGTTAAACAGAAGATTGCTGAGAATTAAAGCCATTAAGGCTATGTATGCACACTTGAAATCGGATTGTGATTCGATTTCTGCATCAGAAAAAAATCTTGTACATTCCATCGAAAAGTCATATCACCTTTACAATCAGATACTGACAATTATTGATGAGGTTCGCAAATTGGCTGTTGCCAAAATCGAAGCGGGAAAACAAAAACACCTGCTGACGTACGAAGATTTGAATCCGAATACAAAGTTCGTCAACAACGTGGTTATCGACAAGATTGCCGAGTGTGAACAGTTGTCCATTTACTGTCAACGCAATTCGCTCGGCTGGAGCAACTACCCCGAACTGATTAAGAAAATCTACAACAATATGATTCGTAGCGACTACTACAAAGCATATATGGCAATTGAGAGTCGCTCGTATGTTGAAGACCAAAAATTTGTTATCAACTTCTTTACCTATGAATTGGAAGATAACGAACTGCTGGAAGAGGTGCTGCTCGAACAATCAATATTCTGGGAAGATGACCTGGGATATGTGCTGAATATGATTGTGAAGACTATTCAGAACTGCCCCGAAAAGAAGGGTCTGAAACTGATGCCGATGCTCAAATCAGACGAAGATATGGTGTATATCAAAAATCTGTTCTGCAAGGCTTTGATTAACAAGGACAAATATATGGAAATCATCGTGCGTTTCTCGAAAAACTGGGACGTCGACAGATTTGCATTTATGGATCACGTGATTATGACTGCGGCAGTTGCCGAGCTGATTAATTGTCCGACTATCCCTGTGAAGGTGACAATGGACGAGTTCATCGAAATATCGAAGTATTACAGCACTTTGGGCAGCAGCACATTCATCAACGGTGTGCTCGACAAAGTTGTTGACGAGCTGAAAAAAGATGGCACAATCGTAAAAGAGGGTCGCGGTTTGGTCGAATAGATTTGAAATCCGCAACGCTTTAGTCTCAGAGTAGTTTAAGCAGGAGATGAAGATAATTCGAAAAACTCGATTGGGATTGATTTTTGTTTGGACACTGTGTTGCATTACAGTCCTAAGTTCGTGTGGTGGCAATGGTCGCAAACAGGATAAGAGCCCGAATACGGAACTCAGCGAAGAGGTAATGGACAAATATCCCAACATTGCCATCTCAGATTCGATATTGAACGGCAGTAAAGCGAGTGCCGAATTCGACTTCGGAAGATTGGGCAGCGGCGAAATTATCGAAAAGGTGCTGATTATTAAAAATAGCGGACAACAGCCTCTTCTGATTGAACACATAAAGGTTGACTGCGGGTGTATCACCGTGGATTTCCCCCAAGAGCCAATTCTGCCGGGAAAGCGACGCTCGGTGAAACTGACCTTCAACTCGAGAGCACAACACGGCTGGGTAGCCAAAACCGTAGAGTTCAAGACCTCGATAAGCGACAAGACTTTCAAGTTGAAGACTACGTGTGAAATAGACAACTAAAAAATGTATAAACTAAATAAATTTTAAAAATGGGAAAAATGTTAGTAATGTTTCAAGCTGCAGAAGCACAACCAGGTGGTGGTATGTCTTTCTGGATTATGATGATTCTTATCTTTGTTGTGATGTATTTCTTTAT
>JAZOQL010000090.1:0-4367 GCA_045656065.1 Rikenellaceae bacterium
ACATCGACCGTCTGATGTCGAACCTCAGCCCCAAGGAGGTAATCTACCCTCGAGGCAAGGAGTGCTGTTTTGCGGAGTCTTTTGGCAATAAATACTACTCATATAAGTTAGAGGATTGGATTTTCTCGGCAGAACGAGGTGCGGAGAAACTGATGTTGCAGTTTGATGTCCATTCGCTGAAGGGGTACGGCATTGAGTCCTCGCCCGAGGCTATTGCAGCAGCAGGAGCAATACTCTACTATCTCGATTTTACAGAACACAAACTGACCGGACACATTACTTCGATTTCGCGAATCGACCAGGATAAATATGTATGGCTGGATAAATTCACAGTCAGAAATCTCGAACTGTTCAATTCCAACTCCGTAGATGGCAAGTCATTCGCGCAGGTCATTGACCGTACGGTTACGCCGATGGGAGCCCGAATGTTGAAACGTTTCATTGCTCTGCCGCTGAGAAATGTTGATGACATCAACGAACGATTGGATATGGTCGAGAAGTTGATTGGCGATGGTGAGTTGCGCTCGGTGCTGACCGAACTGACAATCCAGATAGGTGATATGGAGCGCATTATCTCGAAGGTTGCGACGTGCAGAGTGCTGCCGAGGGAGATTGTGCAGTTGAAGACTGCGCTTGATTCGGTCGAAAAAATTGCCGAAGTTTTGAGAGTCTGCGGCCATAAGCGACTGCAGGAGTTGAGTGCGCAACTTAATCCCTGCACCGAAATTCGCGAACGAATTGCTCGCGAAATCTACCCCGACCCCTCGAATCAGATTCAAAAGGGTGGAGTTATAGCAGACGGCGTGAGCGAGGAACTTGACGAACTGCGCAAAATTGCAATGAACGGCAAGGCGGTACTCGCTGATATTCAGGAACGTGAGAGTCAGCGTACGGGAATTCCGTCGCTCAAGATAAGTTATAATAATGTTTTTGGTTATTATATCGAGGTGCGCAATACGCACAAGGACAAGGTGCCGCCAGAGTGGATTCGCAAGCAGACACTCGTTAGCGCAGAACGATATGTTACTCAGGAACTTAAAGAATACGAAGAGAAGATATTAGGCGCCGAAGACCGGATTATCTCAATCGAGGCGCGTATATACGAAGCGTTGCTGGCAGAATTGACCCGCCACGTAGCGGTGATGCAGCAGAACGCCTCGAACGTGGCTAAACTCGACTGCGTGATGTCATTTGCCAAATCGGCGTACGAATTCAGATATTGCCGCCCAGAGGTGAACAATGGTAAGGTGCTGGATATCAAGTCGGGACGTCACCCGGTGATTGAGGCTCTGTTGCCCATCGGCGAGGTGTATATCCCCAATGATGTGCTGCTCGATCAGACTGACCAACAGATAGTTATCATTACGGGTCCGAATATGGCGGGTAAGTCTGCGCTGTTGAGACAGACGGCGCTGATTGTACTGATGGCTCAGATGGGTAGTTATGTGCCTGCTGCACAGGCCTCTATAGGTATTGTGGACAAGATTTTTACTCGCGTCGGTGCATCTGATAATATCTCACAGGGCGAGTCTACGTTTATGGTCGAAATGTTAGAGTCGGCTAATATCCTTAACAACGTGACTGATAGGAGTTTGGTGTTGTTAGACGAAATTGGTCGCGGTACGAGTACCTATGATGGTATTTCGATTGCGTGGGCGATTGTCGAGTATCTGCACCAGCACGGCAAGATGAAACCCAAGACGCTGTTTGCTACGCACTATCACGAGCTGAACGAGTTGGAGGATTTGCTGCCGAGAGTCAAAAATTATAACGTTTCGGTTAAGGAGGTTAATCGTAAAGTGGTGTTCCTCAGGAAGTTGGTGAAGGGTGGAACTGAGCACTCGTTCGGTATCCACGTTGCGCGAATGGCCGGAATGCCGCGTACGGTGGTAGACCGCGCAGGCGAAATTTTGTCGCTGCTCGAGAGCCGCAGAAGAAGCGCCGGAGAGGGCGAAAGGATAGCTCCGCAGATAGCTCCGCAGTCGGATATGCAGTTGAGTATCTTTCAGTTAGACGACCCTGTGCTGAGTCAGATCAGAGATAGAATCAAAGATTTGGATATCAATTCTCTCACGCCGCTCGAGGCTCTGAACGAACTGAACGAAATCAAAAAAATCACAGGTTTGTAAGTCATTGATAGATATAGATTTGTCAGAATGAACTGATAAAAATGCTGATAAAATTTGTGCGAAAAGAAAATTATGTCTATCTTTGCAGCCTAAATGTGAAATTAACACTTTAAAACTAAATAATTTAATGTACGCAATCGTAGAAATAGCAGGTCAACAATTTAAGGTTGAAAGCGGTCGCAAACTCTACACAAACCGTCTCAAAGGCGACGAAGGCGCCTCTTTGAGTTTCGATCGAGTACTGCTTACGGACAATGACGGTCAGGTAAAGATTGGTTCACCTGTTGTAGAAGGAGCCAAAGTTGAAGCTAAAATCGTGCGTCACTTGAAAGACGACAAAGTTATCGTGTTCAAGAAGAAACGCCGTAAAGGTTACAAAGTTAAAAACGGTCACCGTCAATTCTTGACTCAGATCGAAATTACTAACATCATTGCTTAACGAAAAATTTGAAGTACTATGGCACACAAAAAAGGGGTAGGTAGTTCAAAGAACGGCCGTGAATCGGAAAGCAAACGCTTAGGTTTGAAACTCTTTGGCGGACAATTCGCTAAAGCAGGTAATATTATAGTTCGTCAACGTGGAACTGTTCACAATCCGGGTGAAAACGTCGGAATGGGTAAAGACCACACTCTGTACGCTTTGGTTGACGGTACTGTATCTTTCAAGAAAAAAGCTGAAGGTAAATCTTATGTTTCAGTAACTCCGATTGCTGAATAAGGTTCCGTTGAAAATCGACTAAAGGCTGTCCTATGAGGCAGCCTTTTTTTGTTGTTGGTGAGGGGAAGGGCTGCCTTTTTGTTAGGGAGCAGCCTTTTTTTGTTGCAGCAGGTTGAGCGGTAGTTGCTGACCTCGCAAAAAAAAGGTGCGGGTACATCGCGCACTCGCACCTTAATTATTGCTCAAACGGGCTAAAAACGACTATTCACCAGCCGCTTTGAAAACGATACTAAAGTTAATAGATTGGATTGCATTTTTCACATTATTGTGAATTTCAGCCACAGCCACCTCATCGTTAATATCCAAATCCTGACTTTCTTCGAGACGTTGAATAAGCATATTAGCGAAGAAGTTTTCGAACGAATCGGTAGGCATATAGAAGTGCAACTGGCAGGCATCAACATCTTGGAAAGCATAAACGACCACGTCTCTGTAAGCATTTTTATTAGCGCTCATCTTTATAGTCATCTTGTTTTCCTCCACGACGATTGGAGCCTCCAACGTAGTAAACTGCCCCCCTTCGAGGAATTTATAGCTAATGGTGTTAGCATTAGGGAAGTTCACGCTAAAGAGAGTAGCCTTCAAGAACTTGTCCATAACCGAGTTATCCAAATTAGCAAAGTTAAGAGTTGTGTTAAAGAACTCAAACTCCTTATCCTCACCCTTAACATTGGTTACATAGATATTGCTGTAATCGTAGTTCTTGTTTGCAAGTTCGAGAGACTGCTTGATGCGGAGGAAGGATACAGTTGATTTTACATAATTATCTCCCATAGGCAAATAAAAGAAGAAATTCATAATATCTCCCAATGCTGTTGCCTTTGGGGCATATACAAATCGTTCTGCATTGTGTGTAACTTTAAGTTGGCCAGCAATTTCTTTAGAGAGTTCTGTAAACACCAAATCACCAACAACTCTATATTTGAGTTTCTCGTTCAAAAGCCAGTCCTGATTACCCCCAATCGTGCGAACACCCGTGGTCGTGAGTATACCGTCTTTACCATATGTACGAATCATTATTTCATTATTCATATCGGTTGGACCATTATTGCTAACCCACATACCAATGATTTCATCAGAGAGGTCTTCTTTGCAATAATCATAAGTCAAACGTACGGCATTGTCGTCAAACATAACAAGGGACATAGATTTGCCTGCTACAAATTCAAGGCGACCTTCGAATGTTTCTTTATCACCATCGAATGCGAGAGTTACCTTGTTGTTGACTACCTTGATTGTACCTTTCTCTTCGTACATGCTACCACCTTCCATAACACCTGTTGTGGTAAACGAACCATCGGCCTTGATGACCATAGCCTCAGCAAGTTCGCCATTCATGTAAGTCCAAGTACCTACAATATCTTGGGTGAAATCATGTTCAATGAAATCGTGGTTGCAATCGTCCGAACAGCTGTTCAAGCCACACATGGCCACGAGGGCCATCATGCTAAATACGAAAAATTTCTTCATGTTAAAATCTAAATATTTAATTAATAATAATTATAAGATTACTTACTTGA
>JAZOQL010000091.1:0-2216 GCA_045656065.1 Rikenellaceae bacterium
CCGAATGCAGAAAAAGTTCATATGTCATTCGACGAAGTAACTACAGTTGAAGAAGTTAACACAGTTATCGCAATCTTCGCTGTAGCTGCTGGTAAAGAGACTATCGTTCTGAACGACATTGAAGAAAAAATCTACTTCGCAGAAAAGTTCGTTCGTAACACTCCGTTCCTGGAAGAACCTTTGTTCAACAAATATCACAACGAATCAGACTTGATGAGATATATCAAGAAACTCGAACGTCGTGATATCTCATTGGCTGACAGTATGATTCCGCTGGGTTCTTGTACAATGAAACTCAACGCTGCAGCTATGATGATGCCTGTAACTTACGCTGAATTCGGCAATATCCACCCATTCGTACCGGCAGACCAAGCTCAAGGTTCACTCGAAATGATTGAAACTTTGTGCCACGACTTGTCTGTAATCACAGGTATGAAGGCTACAACATTGCAACCGAATGCTGGTTCTGCAGGTGAATACGCTGGTTTGATGGTTATCCGCGCTTACCACATCGACCACGGTCAAGGTCACAGAAACGTAGCCCTGATTCCGGCATCAGCTCACGGTACTAACCCTGCTTCTTCAGCAATGGCTGGTATGGAAGTTGTGGTTGTAGCTTGCGACGCTGACGGTAACATCGACGTTGAAGACTTCCGCGCTAAGGCTGCTCAATACAAAGATACATTGAGCTGCGCAATGATTACTTATCCGTCTACTCACGGTATCTTCGAACCGGAAATCCGCGAACTCGTGAAGATCGTTCACGAAAACGGTGGTCTGGTTTATATGGACGGTGCTAATATGAATGCTCAAGTAGGTCTGACTAACCCGGGTACTATCGGTGCTGACGTTTGCCACTTGAACCTGCACAAGACATTCGGTATGCCTCACGGTGGTGGCGGTCCTGGTGTTGGCCCGATCTGCGTAAACGAAAAGTTGATGCCTTATCTGCCATCTCACCCGATGGTTGCTTGCGGCGGCGAAAAAGCTATTACAGCAGTTTCTGCTGCTCCGTACGGTAGCGCTAACATTCTGCCTATCACCTACGGTTACATCAAGATGTTGGGTGCTGAAGGTTTGCGTCGTTCAACTGAAATCGCAATCGTTAGCGCTAACTATATGGCTTGCGCTCTCAAAGGTCACTACGGCATCGTTTACACTGGCAAGACAGGCCGCGTAGGTCACGAAATGATCGTTGACTTGAGAAGATTCCGTCAAGATTACGGTATCGAATGTGGCGACGTAGCTCACCGTTTGATGGACTATGGCTTCCACGCTCCTACTCTGTCATTCCCTGTTCACGACACTCTGATGGTTGAACCTACAGAAAGTGAACCTAAGGCAGAACTCGACCGCTTCCTCGAAGCATTGATCGACATCAAGGCTGACTGTGATGCTATCAAAGAAGGTAAGATTGACGCAGAAGACAACGTAATCAAGATGGCTCCGCACATCGCTGAAGAGATCTCTTTGGACGAATGGAACCACCCGTACTCTCGTCAAAAGGCTGCTTACCCGCTGAACTGGGTTCGCGAAAACAAATTCTGGCCGCACGTTACTAAGATTGACAACGGCTACGGCGACAGAAACTTGGTTTGCACTTGCGCAAGCATCGAACAACCTAAATAGTTATTAAATCAAGTCCGAGGTCTTAGTCAAATAGGACCTCGGATTATAATGAATAAAATTTATGAAAATAGGAAAAGAAAGTTTCGTATCAATCACATACAAACTGACTGTTGATAATGAAGTGATTGAAAACGTAACAGCAGAACGTCCTTTGGAATTCATCTTTGGTGCAGGTCTGCTTTTGCCGGCATTCGAAGAAAATCTCGAAGGTAAAGAGGTGGGTGATAAATTTAGCTTCACACTGACACCTGAAAATGGTTATGGTGTAATCCACCCTGAGGCTATCGTAGACCTCCCACGCAGCATCTTTATGGTAGATGGCGAAATCGAAGAGGGACTGCTGACTATCGGCAACCAATTGCCAATGGCTGACAATCAGGGTAATCATATGATTGGTACTATCCGTAACGTAGTAGAAGATACAGTTACAATGGACTTCAATCACCCGCTGGCTGGCAAAACTTTGAACTTTGAAGGCGAAGTTCAAAACGTACGCGAAGTTACAGCTGAAGACATCGACCGTCTGAACAGAATGATGGGCGGCGGCAGCGGTTGTGACTGTGGTTGCGGCGGTGGCTGCGGAGAAG
>JAZOQL010000092.1:0-7006 GCA_045656065.1 Rikenellaceae bacterium
CAAGGAGTTGAAAAATGATGTTGTCTTCCTAAGACCGCTTGGCCTCCGACTTATGAGTTGGCTCCCCTTGAGGAGTTGTCGCGCAATCTCTGGTGGTCGTGGAATCACCAAGCCTCGGAGCTATTCGAATACATCGACTCAGCCCTTTGGCACGACTCGGACAATAATCCTATAACATTTCTTGATGCGCTGAATATGAGTCGATTCCGAGAACTTGTAGCTGATGCCGAGTTTATGTCAAAGATGAATCGCGTTTATGCCGATTTCCGAAATTATATGGATCGAAAATTCGATTCCAACGGGGTGCGAATAGCTTATCTATGTATGGAGTATGGAGTGCACAGCTCGCTGAAAATATATTCGGGTGGGCTCGGAGTGCTGGCTGGCGACTACCTTAAAGAGGCGAGCGATAAAAATGTGAATATCACAGCTATCGGATTATTGTACAGATATGGTTATTTCACACAGCGACTCTCGGCTGACGGTCAGCAGGAGACTACCTACGAGGCTCAGAATTTTTATAAATTGCCGATAACTCCGGTTCGAGATGGTCAGGGCAATTGGGTCTCGGTGCAGGTCGGGCTGCCGGGGCGCACGATTACGGCACTTGTGTGGTGTTGTGAAGTGGGGCGTGTGAAACTCTATCTGCTTGATACAGATCACGAGGCCAATCAACCCGAGGACCGTTCGATTAGTTACTACCTCTATGGTGGCGATTGGGATAACCGACTGAGACAGGAACTACTGTTGGGCATTGGTGGAGTGAAACTGCTCGAACAGCTCGGGATAGAGGTCGATGTCTACCATCTGAATGAGGGCCACGCAGCAATGGCCGCAATCGAACGGTTGAGGTCGATGGTGCAGAACTATAGACTAACCTTTGACGAGGCTCTTGAATTGGTTCGGGCATCACAACTTTTCACTACGCATACGCCCGTACCTGCGGGACACGACCAATTCCCTGAGTCGATGATGCGCCAATATGTGTCGCACTATCCAGACTTGTTGGGCATTTCGTGGGCTAGATTCATAGCTCTGGGTATAGATCCGACGGGTGAGGATAGTCGCTTCTCGATGAGCCGATTGGCGTGCAATACTTCTCAGGAGGTCAATGGTGTGAGCTGGTTGCACGGACAGGTCAGCCGTAAGATTTTTGCATCTCTGTGGCCTGGGTATTTTGCAGATGAACTGCACATTGGCTATGTTACAAATGGAGTTCACTACCCCTCGTGGAGCGCTTCGGTAATGCAGTCAATTTTTGAAAACTACTTTGGCAGCGAGTTTCGTGCTACGAACCGTTATGATGCAAAATGCTGGCAACAAATCTATCGAGTCCCCGACCAGGAACTATGGAATGCGCGACTGAAACTGAAAAATAACCTTATGGAGGAGATTCGACGCCGAGTCTCTGACCCGAGCCAATTCCGTTTCGACTCGCCGCGCAGTATGGTCGCAATCCGCGAAGGGTTGCATTCGGATATACTCACAATAGGGTTTGCTCGACGTTTTGCTACCTATAAGCGGGCTACGCTGCTGCTGAACAACATCGAACGGCTCGACCGAATAGTGAACAATCCTGCGCGTCCTGTGCGGTTTATATTCGCAGGAAAGGCTCACCCCAACGACCGTCCGGGTCAGGAGTTTATCCGTAGAATTGTTGAGGTTTCGTCTATGCCGCAATTTGTGGGCAAGATAATCTTTTTGCAGAACTATGATATGGAACTTGCTGCGAAAATGGTACAGGGGGTAGACGTGTGGCTCAACACCCCGATGCGTACTCAGGAGGCATCGGGCACAAGCGGAATGAAGGCTGCAATGAATGGAGTGTTGAATTTCAGTGTGTTGGACGGCTGGTGGGTTGAGGGCTATCGCGAGGGTACGGGGTGGACTCTGCCAATGAAGGCGACCTATGATGATGAGCGATTCCAGAGCGAAATGGATAGCGAAATGATTTACAACATTATCGAAGAGCAGATTGCGCCGATGTACTACAACAGGCTCGATGGCGGCGAACCTGCCCAGTGGCTGAAGATGGTCAAGCGCTCGATTGTAGATGTAGCCTCGAACTTTACCTCCTATCGAATGATAATGGATTATGAATCACAATATTATCTGCCGTTAAAGGAGCGCAGCGCAGGGCTTGTGGCTGATCGCTTTGCTGCGGTGCGGAGACTCGTAGAGTGGAAACATCACCTCGAGCAGTCGTGGCATAAGGTCAAGATACTTTCGGTTACGAGCCTGAATATGAGTCGTTCGGTGATAAAGACAGGTGAGCGCTATCCGATTGAGGTTGTTGTAGATGTAGGCGATTTGTCGGCAGAGGACATCGGTGTAGAAATACTTTATTCGGCACAGATATCCGATTCGGTAGAGGCCGAGGTGCTCTCGGTGCACAGCCTTGAAGTGTGTGGAGTCGATGGTTCGCGGGTGAGCTACAAAATCGAAATCATACCCGACCGAACCGGAACTTTTGATACGACAATAAGAGTGTTTGCTCGCAATTCGGCACTCGCCCATAGAACAGATTTTCCGTTGGTAAAGTGGATTTAATCGACTAAAATGAGTGCGATTTTTCGATAATTTTGAAGATTTTTGCGTTAAGTTGTTTTTATCGAAAAAAAAACATAAATTTGCAAGAAATTTGAGTGCAGTATCTCGTCGCAGTAAGTGCGACCTGAGTGCTGCGTTTGAGTGTGAATAATTGTTTAATATATAAACGCAACTTAAATAAATTAGTTATGGCAAAACACAATTTTAACGCAGGACCCTGCGTACTTCCTAAGCAGGCTATCGAAGCTGCTATCGAAGCAATCCGTGATTTCGATAACACCGGTATCGGTATTCTTGAAATTTCTCACCGTACTCCGGGTTGGGAACGCGTAATGGCTGAAGTTGAACAACTTTGGCGCGACCTTCTCAACATTCCAGAAGAATATGCAATCTTCTTCCTGGGTGGTGGTGCTTCAACTCAATTCTTTGAAGTTCCTGCTAACTTGTTGAAAACTAAGGCTGCTTACTTGCAAACAGGTGTTTGGGCTAAGAAGGCAGTTAAGGAAGCTAAATTCTACGGCGAAGTTGAAGTTGTTGCTTCTTCAGAAGACAAAACTTACAGCTACATTCCGAAGAACTACACTATCCCGACTGATGCAGACTACTTCCACATCACTACAAACAATACTATCTACGGTACTGAAATCCACGAAGATATCGACTCGCCTGTAACTTTGGTTGCAGATATGTCTTCAGACATTATGTCTCGTCCGGTTGATATCAAGAAGTACGGTATGATCTACGGTGGTGCTCAAAAGAACGTAGGCCCTGCAGGTGTTACTTTCGTAATCATTCGCAAAGACTTGCTCGGTCAATCAGGTCGCAAGCTCCAAACTATGGTTGATTATGCAACACACTATCCGGAAGAAGCTCGCAACCACTCTATGTTCAACACTCCTCCTGTATTCCCTATCTTCGTAATGTACCAAACTTTGAAGTGGGTTAAAGAAATCGGTGGTGTTGAAGAAATGTACCGTCGCAACAAAGAAAAAGCTGCTATTCTTTACAACGAAATCGACCGCAACTCAATGTTCGTAGGTACAGCAGCTAAAGAAGACCGCTCACTGATGAACGTTTGCTTCGTAATGGCTCCGGGTAAAGAAGAATTCGAAGCTGAATTTATGGCATTCGCTAAGGAACGTGGTATGGTAGGTATCAAAGGTCACCGTTCAGTTGGTGGTTTCCGTGCATCTATCTACAACGCTTGCCCGAAAGAATCAGTTGAAGCATTGGTTGCTACAATGCAAGAATTCGAAGCATTGCACACAAAATAATTTGAACATTAACAGAGAAAAGGCGATCGGACTCAGGACGGTCGCCTAATTCTCAATAAAAGAGATATAACAATGAAAGTATTGGTTGCAACTGAAAAACCGTTCGCAAAAGCAGCGGTTGATGGTATCAAACAAATCTTGAGCGACGCGAATTTCGAAGTCGTAATGCTCGAAAAATATACTGAAAAAGCAGAATTGTTGGCTGCAGTTGCTGATGTTGACGCTTTGATTATCCGTAGCGACAAAGTTACTCCGGAAGTAGTTGACGCTGCTAAGAACTTGAAAATCGTAGTTCGCGCAGGTGCTGGTTACGACAACGTAGACTTGGCTGCTTGTACAGCTCGCGAAATCGTAGTTATGAACACTCCGGGTCAAAACTCAAACGCAGTTGCTGAATTGGCACTGGGTATGATGATCTATATGTCTCGTAACAAATTCACTCCGGGTACAGGTAAGGAAATCAAAGGCAAACGCCTCGGTATCCACGCTTACGGTAACGTAGGTCGCTTGGTAGGTCTGTATGGTAAAGCATTCGGTATGGAAGTTATCACTTTCGACCCATATGCTAATCCTGAAGTTTGCCAAAACGACGGCGTGAAGATGGTTCAATCTGTAGAAGAACTCTACGCAAACTCAGATTTCGTATCAGTTCACATTCCGGCTACTCCAGAAACTAAGAAGTCTTTGAACTACGACTTGTTGTCTAAGATGCCTAAGGGTGCAGCTTTGATCAACACAGCTCGTAAGGAAGTTGTTGACGAAGAAGGTCTGGAAAAAGTTCTGGCAGAACGCGCTGATTTCAAATATGCTTCAGACGTTGCTCCTGAAAACTTGGCTCAGTTGATGGAAAAATATCCTGCACAGGTATTCGCAACTGCTAAGAAGATGGGTGCTGAAACAGCAGAAGCTAATATGAACGCAGGTCTGGCTGCAGCTCGCCAAATCGTTGACTTCCTGGTTAACGGTAACCGCAGATTCCAAGTTAATAAATAGTATATAACGCTCAAACCGTCTTACCCGTTAAGGCGGTTTGACTCTTATAATCGAAATAATATGGTAAGAATTAAACCGTTCAAGGGCATTCGTCCTCCGAAAGAAATGGCTGCAGAAGTTTCTTCTCGTCCTTATGACGTGTTGAACTCAGAAGAAGCTAAGGCTGAAGCTACAGAAAGATCTTTGTATCACATCATTAAACCGGAAATCGACTTCGATCCGATCGCAGACGAACACTGCCAAGAAGTTTATGACAAGGCTGTTGAAAACTTCAAAAAGTGGAAAGCTAACGGTTGGTTGGTTCAAGATAACGAAGAATTCTACTACATCTACGCGCAGACTATGGAAGGCCGTACTCAATATGGTCTTGTTGCTGCAAGTTACTTCGAAGATTACCTGTCAGGTGCAATCAAAAAGCACGAATTGACTCGTAAAGAGAAAGAAGATGACCGTATGATTCACGTTCGTATCCAAAACGCTAACGTTGAACCGGTGTTCTTTACATACCCGGCTAACGCTGAAATCGACGCAATGGTTGCTGAAGTTGTTAAGGGCGCTCCGGAATATGACTTCGTATCTGACGAAGGTTTCGGTCACCAATTCTGGGTAATCAAAGATCGCAAGATGATCGACCGCATCACTGAAATCTTCGCTGAAATCCCTGCAATGTATGTTGCTGACGGTCACCACCGTACAGCTGCTGCAGCTCGCGTGGGCGAAGAAAAGAAGGCTGCTAATCCGAACCACACTGGTGATGAAGAATACTGCTTCTTCTTGTCAGTTATCTTCCCTGACAACCAATTGAAGATTATTGACTACAACCGCGTGTTGAAAGATTTGAACGGTCTGACTAAAGAAGAAGTTATCGAAAAACTCGGTAAGAACTTCGACGTTCAAGAAATGGGTACTGAAATTTACCAACCGAGCGGTTTGCACAACTTCTCAATGTATATCGACGGTAAATGGTATAGCTTCACTGCTAAACCTGGTACTTACAACGATAACGACCCGATTGGTGTTCTCGACGTTACTATCTTGTCGAACCTCGTTCTGGACGAAATCTTTGGTATCAAAGACTTGCGTACTGACAAACGTATCGACTTCGTAGGTGGTATCCGCGGTTTGGGCGAATTGAAACGCCGTGTTGATAGCGGTGAAATGCAAATCGCATTCGCTCTCTACCCAGTGTCAATGAAACAATTGATCGACATCGCTGATACTGGTAATATTATGCCTCCGAAGACAACTTGGTTTGAACCTAAGTTGCGTTCTGGTTTGGTTATCCACGCGCTCGACTAAACTACATCTAAAATAGTTGTATAAATGAAAATCTGCCTGCATTAATTTGTGGGCAGATTTTGCTTTTTGAACATTTTTGTAGTAAAAATTGATATTTTGTAAATCGTTGCAAATAAATAAATTTCTATTTTGGGGTGCAGAAAATTGAACAAATATTTGGAAATATGAAAAAAGTTTCCTATCTTGCACCCGAACCATAAAAGGAAATGCCTATTGAATGAATTCTACTCTGACCAATAATTGAGTAGACGATGAAACTGAGAAATCTAAATGATTTGGAACTGCTGAATAGATATTCGGTAGGGGAGGAGGACGCCATTTCGGAAATTATTGATCGATATAAGAAACGAGTTTTCGATTATATCAGGAATATGGTTAAATCCGAGGCTTTGGCTGACGACATCTTCCAGGAAACGTTCATAAAGATTGTTAAATCTCTGAATGAAAATAGGTATGTCGAGAGTGGCAAATTGCTCTCGTGGATGCTCCGTATTGCACATAATCAGGTGATAGACC
The DNA here is from genome assembly GCA_045656065.1 of Rikenellaceae bacterium. Taxonomy (GTDB): domain Bacteria; phylum Bacteroidota; class Bacteroidia; order Bacteroidales; family Rikenellaceae; genus CAJGBR01. The sequence goes on from JAZOQL010000092.1 coordinate 6,633, forward strand.
ACTTCAGAAAAAATAAATCTGAAGCTAAGGTTTCGTATGATAACGGAGATGTTAATATCTTGAATAATAAGAATTTGGTCGATTCAAATGTCGAAGACCAAATGATAGAAAATCAACAACATCAAACTATCCGCCGACTCGTTGAGCGACTCTCTGCCGAGCAGAAAGAGGTGGTCATTATGCGCCACTATCTCGGGCTGAGCTTCAAGGAGATTGCCGAAAAGACGGGGGTGAGTATCAATACCTCGCTGGGCAGAATGCGCTATGCGCTGATTAATCTGCGCAAGATGATCGAGGAGGAAAATTTAGCACTCTGTTAATGTAAAAAATTTTCAGCTGGCATACAATAATATCGCGGAGGCTCTCGTTTTATA
>JAZOQL010000093.1:0-1408 GCA_045656065.1 Rikenellaceae bacterium
TACTACATTTTTCTCTCAATATACCAGTAAGTCAAAGAACCTTATTCTGAGTTTCGCGTCCGTTTTTTTTGGGGAGCGAAACGGATTGCAAAGGTAAGAAGTAATTTTCAAACTTCCAAATCTTTTTGCACTTTTTTTTTAAGAACTTTTTTTTCGAACCTTTCGAACAACTCGTCACAAACTCGCGACTCATTATCTCTTCAAGATTGCGGGTGCAAAGGTAAGGAGTATTTTTGAAACTTCCAAACTTTTCAGCAACTTTTTTTTCAAGAACTTCAGCAATCTCGTTTGAATCATCGCTTCGCACCACATCGGACATTCGCCCTTTCTGCTGCGCTCCGTGCTTCTTTCGGATTGCGGGTGCAAAGGTAGGCAAAATTTTAATACCTGCAAACATTTACGCAACTTTTTTGCCCTTTTGTGTCATTTTTTCGCAAAACAAGCACTTTTGCCATATATAATATATAATAGGTATATGCAGTTTGGTCGGATTATTGCCCCAAAGAGTGGTTGCTACCATTTTTTTTACTATCTTTGGCATAACATCAAACCACGTCGATTATGAAACAACTCCGATTGGGACTTCTTCCCAAAGTAATTATCGCCATTGCGCTCGGCATTGGCTGTGGAATGTTCTTTGGCGAGGTAATGACTCGAATATTCATCACCTTCAACTCCATCTTCGGCAACCTGCTGAGTTTTGCCATTCCGCTAATCATCGTGGGATTGGTCGCGCCCGCAATCGCTGACATAGGCAAGGGTGCGGGACGACTCCTGGGAATCACAGCTGTGCTGGCATACGGATTCACCATATTCAGCGGATTCTTCACCTATGGCGTAGGCGAGATAGTCTTCCCGAGATTGCTTGCGGGCGAGAGTCTGCGAGGTGTGGATGACTCGACCATTACCTTTGAGCCGTACTTCACAATTGAGATGCCGCCCGTGATGAGCGTGATGACGGCGCTCGTGCTGGCCTTTGTGGCGGGACTCGGAATGTCGGTAATCAAGGGTTGCACGCTGAAAAGCGCAGCCGACGACTTCCGCGAGATTATGATGCTGCTCATTCAGAAGGTTATCATACCTCTGTTGCCGCTCTACATCTTTGGAATCTTCCTGAACATTACGGCTTCGGGACAGGTGATGAGCGTGCTGGGTGTGTTTCTGAAACTCATTGCGGTGATTTTTGCGCTGACTGTGGTATTGCTGCTTGTGCAATTCACCATTGCAGGCGTTGTGGGCGGCAAGAATCCTCTGAAAATGTTGCGCACGATGTTTACTGCCTATATGACGGCCCTCGGAACGCAATCGAGCGCGGCAACAATCCCCGTAACACTCGAACAGACAATCAAATGCGGCGTTCGCAGCGAGATTGCAGGTTTTGTGGTTCCGCTGTGTGCGACCATCCACC
>JAZOQL010000094.1:0-6167 GCA_045656065.1 Rikenellaceae bacterium
CATTCACCGAGAATGTACGGCATAACGGCAAAATCCATATGTCCGAGGTTGACAGTACCGACAAAGTCGCTGTTGAGGTTAAGCACCTCGGTCTGATGCCATTCCTCACCGTCAAATTCCCATCCTCTGACATACTGATTCTCGCCATTAAGGTACTTTTCGAGTGTACCTTTCTTGATGACGAACCCATTGTCTATATAACCCTCGTCAATGAGCCTCGCCCTGCTGTCTGACAGTTTCTGTGGCTCTGCTGACAGAGACATTACCCTTTTTTCCTTGTCGTGGAACGAAAGACCGATGATGCTGTCCATCTTGCGCTTCATTCTCTTGCGCTTCCTCGTTCTTTCATCTCTCTTTTCTATCAGATCACTCATTCCATCACCTCTACGGGTCTGTAACTGATTTTCTTTACCTTTCCACCGCAGGACTTGCAATATTCAATCTCATAAGGCACGTTGTTGTCCTTCAATGCCTTTTCCGTCTCTGCGTTGTAGCGGACTTTCTGCTTATATGCTCTGAAAAAGTTCAGCATCGCCTCGTCATCGGTCTTATAGACCGTGCCGGGGGCAAGCCGTATGTAATTTGAGTAGGTCACAATCGGCTTGCCGTTGACGATTTTGGTCTTCGCTACGTTGTTTATGGTGATTTGCACTTTTTCAGCCTTATTCAGCCGATACTGTGTCATCCTTCTGCTCCTTTTTTGCCTTTTTCTTGCTCTTTGAAGCCTTTTTTACCGATTTTTCCTCGGTCTCAGCATCATTTTTTGCTGTTTCAGCCTCTATAGGCTTGATTTCGATAGGCTTTATCTCCTCAAAGTTGCCCTTGAGGTAGTCAAGCCTCTCTTTCTGTGTCTTGAAATGCATTGCCATAGCCTTATCCTTCCTTAACCAAGTGCTTCAGGTGCGAAATTTGCTGACGGATAGTCTGTCAGAGCTGCGTATGCAAGTCTTATTGGATTATTGCCCGGCTGTCTTTTGATGACTATCTGACCACCATCACCGTTAGGCTCGTCTCCACCGAATGTCAGACCCGTTGCCAAAGGCTGACTACCCTTGCAATCGAGATATTCGCAAAGAATATCACCGATTTCGACATTGATCGTCTTGCCCTGCGCGATGGCTTTTCTGATCTCACCTGCGGTTACTGAAAGATTCATTTTCATAGTGCTTTCATCGACTTCCATTACGATGGTGAGGTCTGCTTCGCATCCGTATGGGTCAGGCTTGTCTGCCACCTGGGTCTCGGATTCCGTTACTTCGATGTGGTCAACAGCGTGGAACGGCACATAGTAGGTGTCGTCCCCACTCTTGAACTTCATCCTCTGCTCTGCCTTAAATGACTCGATCGCATATGTGGCATTAGGCTCTGTTGCCGTATCCGCTACGGTCAGCGTGGGAGCAGCTCCGCAACCGATGAGTGTTATATTTGCTGTTTTAAGTTTCTTTGTTGCCATAGTTGTTTACCTTCCTTTATCAGTAAATAGGTGTGAAAAACGAATGGAATGTCTTCGGTTCTGTTATCACAGCCGGATATTCAAGACGCTGATCGTCATCGTCTTTCCAATACGAAAAACTCGCTGTGCCCTGACACCCATTCACACTTGGATAAGGGGCATTTTCAATCGTTATCTCCACGGGAACGGGGAACTCCGCTACTACAGAACCATCACCGCAAGGCGTAAAGTCGTTCACGAATCTGACTACACCGCTCGATTCCTCTTCACAGTAATAAGGGTTAGGCTTTAAATACTCTTCGTCCTCTTCGGTCACTTTGAGATACAGAACCGAGTCATATGGGACGAATACCGTGAATGTATTGCCATATTTGTCTTTCACCACGACCTCAATGTCTTCGTGCTTTTCAAACTGTGCAATGAGCCTTGTTGCAGCCATATTATCGACATCATCCCAAACGAGTTTTGGATTGGCATCGATCAGCGTATAAATCTCTACTGTCTTCAATTTCCTTGTTGCCATAGTTATTGCCTTTCTTTATCAGTAGACGGGTCTGAAGCGTGAGTGATACGTTTTCGGCTCTGTTAAGGTGATTGGATACTCAATAGCCTGATGCTCATCGTCTTCCCAAGTCTCAAAATTGTAGCCGTAACCACTACCTGAACAACTTTGTGGAGTTGGGATCGGTCTGTTTTCTTCCGTTATGGTCACGGGAACGGGGAATGTTGCCGTGACAGAGCCGTCACCGCACGGTATTCCGTCATTCACGAACTTAACTACGTTGGCATCTTTACTACAGTACGGGTCTACCTTTGTCTTGGTAGATACGCTGTCGATGAATTTGGAAACGTTATCGACAGCGTGGAACGGAATGAGTACGGTGACATTTCCGTTCCCATTATCAACATCTGTTACAACCGTTTTATGTGCCTTTATGGTTTCATAGACCGCAACGGAGAACCCCTCATATTGCGCGCCCACAAGCGTTCTCACATCTACCAAAAGGTCGGGTTTTTTATATGTATCAGCCATTAGTTACCACCTTCCTCGCTGATTGCACAGTACGGATCTGCTTTCTCCGTATCATCCGAAGTAACGCCTTTGATATATTGCGTCACAGCGTGGAACGGAATCATCGTTTGTGTGTTGCCGTTCTTTATCTCGACCGTCTTGTGCGCTTTGAGTGCTTCAAAAGTTGCACCATCGCCCCCAGTGGTCGTATGCTCTTGAAGCGTCCGTACATATACCGATATTTGAGGTTTCTTATATGTAGCCATTAGTTACCCCCTTCCGTCTCTTCGCAATAATGAGGGTCAGCCTTTTCGTACTCGGCATTCGCTTCGGTGACCTTGATATACTGTATCGAGTGATACGGCATCACCGCGAGGATCTTGTTATCCTCGATTTCCATCTCGACCGTCAAGTCCTGATGCTTCTCGAATTGCAGGAGTGCCATCGATGCTTTCATATCGGTCGGAGTGTCCGTCAGCGGTACACTCGAAGAAAAGAGCATCTGATGAACCTCAATCGTTTTCAGTTTCTTTGTTGCCATTTGTATCTCCTTTGTTTAGATTGGCATTGAATCGGCTGACATATCACCGCTTACCGTTGTGATGAGCGGAAGAACTTCAGCCATAGATTTATTGTCAAGTTTGTTGGTGAAGTCGGAAATGAACTCCGTGTCACTTATCACCGTCTGCTTCTCAAGGGCGAGGTTTCCGTCTGCATCCCTTACGATGACATATGCCGGAATCGTCTTCAGAAAGACCCTGCCACTCGATTGCTCCTTGATGCATCTGTATCCGTCAGTTGTGTGACCGCTGACGATTATCATCTTCTTGCCCTTGACCTTGTATCTGTTCATAAAGAAGTAGTCAGGATTCACAGCGTGTACGGTCTTGCCCGTGCTTGCAAGTGTGCCATCGGGATTCCTTGTCTGCATTCCCGTCTTCGGTTCGTCCGCTTCATAACTGTTCAGAACAGCTGCGTCCTCGAACGATACCCACTTCTGTCCGTCTTTCTCCGCAAAAGGCTTTACGTTGTCCACCTTTTCATAGAGTTCCTTCATCCGTTCTTTTCTCCCCATTGTTACAAGTCCTCTCTTTCCGTATTAAAGTTCCTCAAGTTGTTCAAGTTCGTTGTGGATGTTGTTCGACAGCATATCAGCGAAGTTGTTGAACAGTTCCTGCGCTTTCGGTTGGATGGTGTTCTCATCGTCCTTCAGACGCATAGCGTTCAGCAGGGACATAATGTTCACTATCTTTGTTCGCATCGTGTTCTCGTCCTCGTTCTGCTTCATATCGTATTTGTCGAAGTAGATTTTCTCGCAGCCTATCTTCTCGGATATGAATCTGCTGAACTGTTCGGAGTATTTCTCACGAAGCGGTACGATGGTGTTCACCATTGCCGTATCGATGATGCTCGTCATAGATACGTTTCCGCTGACTCCACCTAACTCAAGCAGGGAAGGTGCCATTCCGAAGTCCTGGGCAAGCACCAAGGTGTCGTTCTTTATCCAAGTGAAGAACTCCGTTGCCTTGGTAACCCTTTCCAAGTGGTCAATGTCCTTGTCGAACATATTCGACAGAACTATGACCGAGTCGGATGATGACTTCTTGATCTGATTCGCCACCCTTGTGGCTTCCTTCAGTATCTGTTCCTTGTTCTTCTGCTGTCCGGCAAGCGCACCTTGAAGCACGTTTGCCGTGCTGACATCGTTACTGTCATCGCCACCTGCCAAGCCGTCCTTCGGTCGGATGATGATTCGACCCGGACCGTCATAGCGGATGTCGTAATTCAGCCGTTCGTAGACCGCTGTCAGCAGGTCAAGCCTTGCTTCGTCTGCCAAAAGCGGTGAATGTCCGTAAGGAAGCGATGTATCGTTCCTTATGACCATAAATTCCTTTGTGTCGAGCAATATCAGTTCCTGCTCGTCCAAGTCCCTTATGAAGTCTTCGTATTCCTCATACTTGCTGAAGTCGAACTTGATAGGCGGTACTCTGCTGCCGTCCTTCTTTATCAGATAGCCGAGGACTAACTCGATGCCGTTGCGCTTCAGGGTCAGTATCCTATATGTACCCCACTTGTACTGATAGACATTGCCGTTCAGCCAACGCAGACCGCTTGCTCCGTGCGTTATCGCCATTCCTATGGTGTTACGCAATTCGTCCTTGTTCAGAGTCTGCTTCACGTTCTTTCTGTATAGGAACTCGTCAAGCACTTCGTCCTGCTTGATGCTTCCCGTGGTCAGACCGTTACTGAACATATAGTTCAAGGTCTGCGTCAGTACATAGCCAGCACCCGGCAGAACTCGCATATACTCATCGACCTTTTCAAGTCCATCGCCCCACCTTCGTCTCGGCAGGTTGCCTATGTCGTTGCAGGAATTGCATTCGAACATATTTTCGAGTATCTCGTCTATCGCTCGTCTTTCCTCGTCATTCAGTTCTTCATAATGTAGAAGTTTCTTCTCGTCTGCCATTTAGTTACCTATGTGATCGCAAAAGCGGTGTTCTCATAGAACTGTACTACCGCGTGTATCGACAAAAGCACACTATCGAACTCGTCAGGTGATTTGCCTATTATCGCTTTTATCTCTTCCTTCGGTCTGATCTGTATCTTGCCGTTCGACTTCCGTTCGGATGATATGTACGGCAGGGTGTCCTTGATGGCTTCTTTGACTTCCTCGCTTATCTTCAATACGCGATTGTCAGACAGATCCTGGAAGTCCAAGTGCATCTCGGCTCGTTTGTTCGTTGCGTTGGTCGCGGAGTATTCCTTGTTCTTGACCCTTGCCTTTGTCGGTGCTGACGAGAAGTTGATGCCCATCACGTTGATGTGTCGGTCTCTCAATCCCTCGGTCAGCCATACGCCCCAACCAACGTCCACACACGCAAGGGCAACATCATATTCCCTCGCTATGCGTACTATCTGATTGATTATGTCTTTAGGGGTCTTCCCCTCGACCCACCGCTTCTTGACTATCTTTACGGTCTTTTCCACCCATATGTGATGGTCACCGACAGCCGTTATCGTTACCTCGATGTTGTCCTTGCCCTTATAGGCAGAGTCAACACCCATAAAGTATTGAAGATAATCGCCCTCGGCAGGTGCTTCGTATACATCAGGCATCGAGAACATTCCCTCGCCATCGTCATCCAGGATGCACAGCAGATATCTCCGCAACGTGCTTCGATGCTTGGCGAATGTGCTGTGGAACACTTTCTCCTTGGTGGTTCTGCCTTCTTCAACGGCTGTCAGAGCGTCCATCCACACCACCAACTCATGTTTGCCCATCTCTTCGGCGGGCTTCGTCAGCTCGGAGTAGAAAAACCCCGGTTGGTGCGGGTTGGATATCATGACACGCTTGTAGTTTCTGCCGTCAATCCTCGCGAACTCTGCACGACCAAGTTCGGCAAAAGAACCTTCTTTGACAAGCGCAGCCTCATCTATGATGTAGTTGCCCGGCTTACCTACAACTTTGTTCTGCGAAATATTCTCATCGTAGGTGTCGCCCGTGGTTATCGGTTCTACGAAACCGCCGTTGCTGAATGCTATCTTCTGCTTTGACAGCGAAGTGGTCAGACGCTCAATCTGATCCTTTTTGTTCAGAAGCGCGTTCTGCACTTCGGGTGCTATGCTCTGAAGCGATGAGCCGACATGGCCCATTATCATCTTCGTGCCGTCTTGGGTGGCAGCGACTACATATGTCGG
>JAZOQL010000095.1:0-4879 GCA_045656065.1 Rikenellaceae bacterium
CCGACTTGCAAATGAAGGACACACCCCTGCATACGGTGATGACCCATATACTGCACAATTTGAACAAATGATTAAACAGATGTTCGGCAGTCAGGCTGCGGGCTATCTGGTTATGAACGGTACGGGTGCAAATATTCTGAGTCTTAAGGCAGTAGCGGCTCCGTATAATTCAGTTATATGTCCTACAACAGCACATATAAATGTAGACGAATGTGCAGCGCCTGAGAGTAATATCGGTTGCAAGCTGGTGACCGTAGCTACGCCCGACGGCAAACTTACGCCAGAATTGGTGAAGCCCTATTTGTTCGGCTTCGGATTCCAGCACCACGCCCAGCCGCGAGTGATTTCCATTTCCGAATCGACCGAACTCGGAACATTGTACACCATAGACGAGGTTAAGGCATTGGCTGCATTGGCACACGAGTATGGAATGTTTTTGCATATGGACGGTGCTCGTTTTGCAAATGCCGTAGCAGCGCTGGGTTGTACTCCGGCAGAGTTGACCGTAGAGGCAGGAGTCGATATTTTGTCGTTCGGTGGCACGAAGAATGGATTGTTGTTGGCTGATGCAGTGGTGTTTATGAATGAACAAATTGCTCCGAACTTCCTCTATCAGCGCAAGAACGCGATGCAGCTGGCCTCGAAGATGAGATTTTTGGCTGCGCAGTTTGTTGAGTATCTGACAGACGGATTGTGGTTAGAGCTGGCGGCAAATTCAAACCGAATGGCTAAACTCTTGGCATCGGAAATTGAGGGTATTCAGGGGATAAATATGACTCAGAAGGTTGAATCGAATGCTGTATTTGCTATTTTGCCTGAAGATAAATTGAAAAAACTGCACGAACTCTATACCTTCTATGATTGGGACGAGGCTCGTTGTGAAGCGCGCTGGATGTGTTCGTGGAATACTACCGAACAGGACGTAGAAGAGTTCGTCAGCGGAGTGAAACGCGTAATGGCCGAATAAAAAAATGTCAAAAAAATGACGGATTTTGTTTTTTGAAAGAAAAATAATTATATTTGTTCTTGACAATTTAGGATAGGGGGAGGGGAATAGTGCTGGTATTCAGTTGATTGGACTGTAATGCGTGTGCGTTTCAGCATTTTGTCGTCACAATAACACAGGTGAATTGTCTTGTGAAAGATTTGAATAGATTGTAAAAACATAAAAAATTTAGATATGGAACTGAAAAAATCACCAAATGTCGACTTGGAAAAGGATAAGTCAATATATTTCCAAGTTGGTTTAGCTGCTACATTGTTGGCGTTCTGTGGAATTTTCTGGGTTAGCGTCTCGTCAAAAGAGGCTCCGAAAATGGTTCAGGAAGAACAGGTTGTTGAAGCAACTGAAATTGTGGAAATCATTAAGCCAGAAGAGGTTAAGGAAAAGAAGGATATGCCTAAACAGACCGTTAAGGTTATGTCTGACATCTTGAAAATCGTGGAAGACGATGCCAAGATTATCAACGAGCTCGACTTCTTTGCTGAGCCTGATGAAAATATGATCGTGCAACCAATTGACTACGGTGGTAGCGCTGAAGGTGTGCTCGCAGAAGAAGATGCACCGTTCGTATCAGTAGAAGAGATGCCTAAATTCCAGGGCGGTGACTTCAGTAAGTTTAGTAAGTGGGTACAGAAAAACTGTCAATATCCGGTGATGGCTCAGGAAACAGGTATTCAGGGGTCTGTTCTTCTTCAATTGGTTGTTGAAAAAGACGGTCGTGTTTCTGTTGTTGAAGTGTTGAACTCTCCGGATAAACTCTTGACTGACGAGGCTTTGAGAGTAATTAAGAAGTCTCCGAAGTTTACTCCGGGTAAACAACGTGGTGTTCCGGTGCGTGTTCAGTTTGTACTTCCTGTAAGATTCAAATTGTAGAAGAATTTTTTTTCATAACATAAAGGTTTACGACGCAGTCCGCTGAGTTTTTGCTCAGCGGACTTTTCATTTATATTGCAACCTTTGTGCATTATTATAGGGGTGGGGATTAATCATCATTAATAACTAAATAAGGTATTAGAATAATCTTAAACGACTAAGACGATTCCCAATAAAACCGCCCGGCTCTGAATGAGTCGGGCGGCCTTTGTTTATATCTGTTGCTGAGAATTATTGATTCATTTTCGCAGCATCTTTCATAAATGTTTCAAGACCTTTGTCTGTCAACGGGTGGTTCAACAGTCCGAGAATCGGATTCAACGGACAAGTTGCTACATCGGCGCCTACTTCAAGACATTGGATAATGTGTTGAGTCGAGCGGATTGACGCTGCCAACACCTGTGTTTCGTAGCCATAGGTGCGGAATACATCTACGATTTGAGCTACCAGCGATACGCCGTCGCTTGAGATGTCGTCCAGACGGCCTACGAACGGAGATACGTATGTAGCGCCTGCCTTTGCAGCCAACAATGCCTGTCCTACACTGAAAATCAGTGTGCAGTTTGTGCGGATACCATTGTCTGTGAAGTATTTAACTGCGCGAATGCCGTCTTTTGTGCACGGAACTTTTACGACGATTTTTTCGTTCAGGGCTGCCAATTCTTCACCCTCTTTAATCATCGATTCGAAATCGCACGAAAGAACTTCTGCTGAAACATCACCATCTACGATGTCGCAAATATCCTTGTAGTGTTGACGAATTGCATCTTGACCCTTGATGCCCTCCTTTGCCATCAATGACGGGTTAGTTGTAACACCATCAAGGATTCCCAATTCGTTAGCTTGTCTGATTTGCTCCAAATTAGCAGTATCGATAAAAAATTTCATATCTCGATTATTTTAAGAATTTCATTACATTTTCATAAACTTGTGCCGGAGTGTAGCCGAATTTTTCGTCGAGTACGCCTGCCGGAGCCGAGTAACCAAAGTGGTCGAGTCCCTGAATTATACCGTTTTCGCCCACCAGCGCAGCCAATGTGCAAGGCAGTCCCGATGTCAGACCATAGCGGCGAACACCTTCGGGCAGCACGCTGAGTTGATACTCTCTTGATTGGTCGCGGAACAGACCTTCAGACGGTACAGATACGAGTCTGATTTTCACGCCTTCAGCGCGGAGCAATTCAGCTGCACCGGCCAGAGTCGAAACTTCCGAGCCGCTTGCCAGCAACACTACGTCTGGAGTGCCTTCGCAATCTTCCACAACGTATGCACCCATTCTCACGCCCTGAGCCTTTCCCCAATTCGAGCCCGGCAATTGCTTGATATTTTGACGAGAGAGAACCAATGCCGTAGGACGTTCGTTTTCCATAGCCATTTGCCAAGCAACTGTTGTTTCGTTTCCGTCAGCAGGACGCAATACCAATGTTGAGCGTTCGCCTCGGTGGTTGCGCAACTGCTCCATCAGGCGCAGTTGTGCTTCGTGTTCGATAGGTTGGTGTGTAGGACCATCTTCGCCCACGCGGAATGAGTCGTGAGTCCATACATATTTAACCGGGAGGCGTTGCAGAGCTGCCAATCTCAGAGCCGGTTTCATATAGTCTGAGAATACGAAGAATGTACCGCAAGCGCAGTAAACACCCCCGTGCAGCGCGATACCGTTCATAATGCAGGCCATTGTCAATTCAGACACACCCGCATTGAGGAATCCGCCCGAAAAATCGCCTTTAGCCAAAGGTTTAACTTTGAAACCGTCTGTCTTGTCCGAGTTAGACAAGTCTGCAGACGATACAATCATATTTTCGACATTTGCAGCCAGATATTTCAACACTGTTGCAGATGCAGCGCGAGTTGCAGCATTATCACCCTGAGCTACTTGCGAGAAGTCCAATTCAGGCAGTTTGCCGCTGAGGAATCTGTTCAACTTCGCAGCCGCTTCCGGGTTGCTGTTTCTCCAATCTGTTTCGATTTGTTGGCGTTCTGCAAACCATTTGTTCAGTTCTTCGCGGCGTTTTGCGTAGAGTTCTACGGTTTCAGCGAAGAGTGTGAATGGTTCTTCAGGATTACCGCCCAAGTTTGCGATTGTAGTAGGCATATCTGCTCCCGCAGCGCTGAGAGGCTGTCCGTGAGTATTGACTCTGCCTTCGAATGATGCACCCTCTTTATCTCTTGCTCCGAAGCCCATTACGGTATTACCGATAATCAGCGTCGGGCGTTCTGTTTCTGCGATTGCTGTGTTCAGGGCAGCACGAATTTCGTCTGCGTCATTACCATTGATTTCGAGTACTGACCAGCCCCAAGCGCGATATTTTGCGGCAACATCTTCTGCCGATACTTCATCGACTTTTGTCGAGAGTTGCACATTGTTCGAGTCGTAGAACATAATCAGGTTTGCGAGTCCCAAGTGACCTGCGATGCGGCCTGCGCCTTGAGAAACCTCTTCCTGAATACCGCCGTCAGAGATGAATGCGTAAGTTTTGTGCGCAGTCCACTCTCCGAATCGAGCTGCGAGGAATCGTTCAGCGATTGCAGCACCTACGGCCATAACGTGTCCTTGTCCCAGCGGTCCAGATGTATTTTCAATTGCGTGAGTCAAATCCACTTCGGGGTGACCCGGAGTATGGCTTCCCCATTGGCGGAAGTTTTTAATCTCTTCCATCGGCATAATACCCGCAGCCGCCAGAACGCCATAGAGCATCGGTGACATATGACCCGGGTCGAGGAAGAGTCTGTCTCGGAATGGGTATTTAAAATCATTCGGGTTGTAGCGCAGAAATTCCGAATAGAGAACATTAATAAAATCGGCTCCACCCAGAGCTCCGCCGGGGAAGTCGGATCGTAGCCATGTCGTTCTGTGAGCCAAGGAGTTGAAAAATGATGTTGTCTTCCTAAGACCGCTTGGCCTCCGACTTTGTCTCGGAATGGGTATTTAAAATCATTCGGGTTGTAGCGCAGAAATTCCGAATAGAGAACATTAATAAAATCGGCTCCACCCAGAGCTCCGCC
>JAZOQL010000096.1:0-13756 GCA_045656065.1 Rikenellaceae bacterium
GGCAGCATACTCAATCTGCGCAGGCGTACCACCCATCAGCTGACTTGCAGCCGCTGCAGCCATCGCACACGCCACACCCACTTCGCCTTGACACCCCACTTCGGCTCCGGACACCGAGGCATTCGCGCGAACTACACAGCCAAACAGCCCCGCCGTAGCCAATGCTCTAAGTATTCTGATATCAACAAAATCGTGGGTATTCTGCAAATGGTAAAGAACTGCCGGCAGCACCCCACACGAACCACACGTCGGCGCAGTGACAATCTCACCACCCGAAGCATTCTGTTCGCTCACAGCAAGTGCATAGGCATACAACATTCCTCGCGAGCGCATCCAATCGCCATAGGTCTTGGCACGAATCATATAATCGCCAGCCTTTCTGCGCAGGCCGAGACCTCCAGGCAGCACCCCCTCGTTGTTGAGACCCTGCTCGATGGCCGATTTCATAACCTGCCACGTGTGACTAAGGTAATCCCAAATCTCCTTACCTTCAAACTCTTCGACACACTCCCAATACGACTTGCCGCTATCCTCGCACCACTTCTGAATCTGAGCTATGGTATTCATCGGATAGATATTCGTTTTCGGAGCCTCTTTTATAGTCTCGTTGGCCAGAGCACCTCCGCCAATGCTGTAAATAGTCCACTCATCAACCACCGAACCTGCCGAATCCAACGCCTCGAACTTCATTCCGTTCGGGTGAAATGGCAAAAATATCTTCTCCCATATAATTTCGGTCGTAGCCACCGGCTCCAACACACTCAGTATGGCAACATCGGTCATATGGCCTCGCCCCGTAAGTGACAGGCTGCCATACAGTGTGACACGAAATTTGCTCGCATTGGGATTCTTCTTCAGGAATTTTTCGGCCGCCCGCTTTGGAGCCATTGTGTGGCTACTTGACGGCCCATTGCCTATTCTGTATATCTCTCTTATTGACTCCATCTATCTAATTGCTTTTTCTGCCGAAAAGTGAAAAATGAACATATCGTTTCGGGTTGTTCTTCAAATCCTCAAGCAACAATGACAAATTTGAAGTTGCTCGCACCAATGAATCATAAAGTTCTTTATTTTCCATCAAAGCGCCAATCGTTCCCTTGCCATTATTGATATTTTCCATTGCATCATTCAGCTGAGACATAGCTCGCGTAGCCTCGTTTACCATTGTAGGCAACTTAGCAGCAACCAGCGAATCAGACAGACTCGCCACATTTCTCAGCACCGAATCGACCCTATGTGAGTTATCTCCGAGCACCTTGCTGAAACGATTCATATTGTTGACCATCTGGTCGAGCCCCGATTCGTTGAGTTTGGCTGTAATCTGCTCGACATTAGCCAGCATATTGCTGATATTTTGCAGATTCTGCTTGCTCAGCAGCGAATCAACTGCACCCAAAGTCTCTATCAATTCGTTGACTACAAGCGACGCCTTCTTCTTGAGCGCGTCCAACTCCGAACCCGCAATCTCCAACAGGTCGGGATCAACCTCCGAGATGAGCGTGTCACCCGGCTCGAGGTACTCATTCGAGCTACCCAAATCAATAGCCAATGCCTTGCCGCTCAGCAGGTCGCCACTAAAGATTCTCGCCTTCGAGTCGCGCGGAATTTTATACTTGCTCTTAACGGTCAGTTCCAACACAATGGGCGCAGTCTCAGAATTCTGATTCAGAGTCATTCCCGACACCGTACCCACTCTGAATCCCTTCATCATAATGGCTGCCGACTTGGCAATACCATTAGCCTGCTTATAGGTGGTGTAGTATGTCTCTGAGCGCGAAAATACATCTTGTCCCTTTAGGTAGTTGAATCCAAAATAGAACAACAACAGCATCAATACACCGAATATCCCAATTTTTGTTTCTCTATTCAATTTCATCTTATTTATGTTTTTAGTTATTTTTTACTCTTTAATGTGCGAGCTTCGCTTGCTTTGATTATTTCACCATTCTTCAGTCCTACGACAAATGCGCCTTTAAACGTACGCGAAAGTGTTTTTCTCAGTTTCATAGCCTCGTTGTAGTCTTCAGTCACACCTATCAGATATTTATATCCATTGGCCGATTTCTTCTCAACGATTCGGTTCTTCTCCTTACGCAGTCGACCTCTGTCAAGACTCATCTTTTCCGGCGAACTTGCTATCTGCACTGCATATTGAATCAAGTCGGGTTTCTTCTCTACGGGCTGGCTCTTTACCACGTGCTCGGCAACAATCGGAGTCGAACCATCTATCGTAGTCTTATATTTGCAAAATGCCTTGAACAGCGACTGCGCATACTTCTCTTTACCCTCGGTTGAGGCAAGTATTCGCGCATCTGTAGCATTTGAAATAAAGCCATATTCGGCCAATATGCTCGGCATCGCAGTCTTCCACAGAACCAAAAATACAGCCTGTTTGACACCTCGGTTGGGGATTCGCTTCTCCTTTCTGAACTCGTCATTTACCAACGTCGCAAGTTCAATGCTCTGCACCTGATAGCCATACTGCATCAGCGAGAACATAATGTACGATTCGGCAGAATTGGGGTCAAATCCCTCATACTTAGTCGTATAGTCCTCCTCGTAGGTGATTACGCTATTCTCCTTTTTCATCACCTCGAGGTTATTGTTGCTACCTTTGGCACCCATCACGTACACTTCGGTGCCAGACGGAGTCGCTGACTTGTTAGAGTTTACGTGTATCGAAATGAACAGGTCTGCCTTCGCCCGATTGGCAATATTACCACGCTCGTGCAGCTCGACAAAACGGTCATCTTTGCGAGTATATACAACCTTCACATCGGGATAGGCCTTCTCTATCAGCTCGCCGAGTCGCAAACCAACCCACAAATTAATATCTTTTTCCTTCAAATTTTTTGCAATTGCACCCGGGTCTTTACCTCCGTGTCCGGGGTCGATAACCACTGTTGTCAATTTGTTAAATCGGGACTCATTCTCCTGTGCATCAACGCCGTAGCTCAAACAACTCAGCAGCCCCAACAGCAAAAAATGTTTCATTTTGCAGAGTTTCATTATCAGCTATGATATAAATTCTGTTTTTTTTGATTAACTTTGCAAAGTTAAAAATTTTTTTTGGTATTGTTTGTGAAAATTAAATATTCGTTGGCAATTCTGTTATCGGCTGCTCTGTGCTGTGGATTCATATCCTCGACAAGCAGAGCTGAAATAACAGTTTACAAATACTCTACACTGGTTTTAGACACTGCAAACAAAGTCAGTGAAAAGATTGATTCACTGAAAGTTGCAAACCAATTGGCGGCTGATTCCATAGCTAAGGACTCGCTGACCGCAGACTCTACAGTGAAACCTAAAAGAAGTTTTCTCGATGGTATTATCACCGGTAAAAATAAAGACTCGCTGATATACAATTTGAGAACAAATAAGGTTCGCATATTCAAAGAGGGCGAAATAAACTACCAGGATATCAAACTCAAATCGGCAGACCATATCAATATTGATATGACCACTCGCGATGTCGAGGCCTATGGTATGCCGAACGATTCGGGAAAAATAAGCCGCCCGATATTCGTAGATAAAGAATCAGAGTATGTGATGGATACCCTGAGATATAACCTCAAGACCGAAAAGGCTAAAATCAAGAGCGTATTCACAAAAGAGGGCGAAGGCTTTCTGCACGGTAAGGTAATCAAAAAGATGCCAAATAACGACATCAATATCGCAGGCGGTAAGTACACCACCTGTGATGCAGAACACCCGCACTTCTACATCGCAATGACCAAGGCTAAGTTGATTCCGGGCAAGAAAATCGTGACCGGTCCAGCATACTTCGTAATGGAAGATGTGCCTATCTACTTTTTGGGGCTGCCCTTTGCGTTCTTCCCGATGCAGGGCGAGCGAAACTCGGGTTTCATCATTCCGAGCTATGGCGAAGAGACTCAGAAAGGTTTCTTCCTGAGAGATGGGGGTTATTACTTCGCATTCAACGACTACATAGATATGACCGTCTTAGGGGGTATCTATACCAAAGGTTCGTGGGAAGCATCACTCCGAAGCCGATACATAAAGAGATATAAGTATAGTGGTAATTTTGCGTTCAACTACTCTAAGAATATAGTCGGAGAAAAAGGCTCGGCAGACTACATCAACTCGGGTAGTTACCGTTTGTCGTGGACTCACACTCAGGACCCGAAGTTCAAACCAAATTCCAACTTCTCGGCGAGTGTCAACTTCTCGTCAAGCGGATACACAAAATATGGCAGCCAGACAATGGACGAATATCTGAATACCCAGACCAACTCGAGTATCTCATACTCGAAATCGTGGCCCGGAAAACCCTATTCATTTTCGACCAACCTCCAGCACTCACAAAACTCGCGCGACTCGACCATATCGCTGAGCCTGCCAAACGTGGTGTTCAACGTGTCGAAAATATTCCCATTCAAGAGAAAAGAGGCTGTGGGCAAACAACGCTGGTATGAAAAAATTTCATTGAGCTATACGGGTACTCTCGCAAACAACGTGACTGTGAAAGAGGACCAACTGTTCACTGAAGAGATGTTCAAAAAGATGAGAAACGGCGTGAATCACCAAGTGCCGATTTCAACCTCGATGAATATTTTGAAGTTCCTCACAGTCAGCCCTACGGCAAACTATCAGGAACGCTGGTACTTCAAAAAGGTGGACAAAGAGTGGAATCCCCAAACAAAAACCGCAGAGGTAACCGATACGACATACGGGTTCTATCGAGTATATAACTACAACTTTTCGATGGGTATGTCTACGCGCATCTATGGTATGTTTGAGTTCAAAAACCCGAATTCGGCAATCGTAGCCGTACGTCACGTGATGACTCCGAGTATGTCGTTCTCATATACACCCGACTTTGGAAAGGCGAGCTATGGATACTACAAGCCTATTCAGGTCGACTCTACGGGTCGCATCGACTACTACTCGCCGTTCGAAGGCGCAATGTACGGAGTCCCGGGTCGCTCTAAGTCTGCAATGCTTTCATTCTCATTAGGCAATAACATCGAGATGAAGGTGCGCTCGAAACAGGATACTGCCGGAGTTAAGAAGATAAAACTGTTGGATAACCTCTCTATCAGTTCGTCATATAACTTCCTGGCAGACTCAATGAACCTGTCTCCATTCTCGGTGAGCGGTAGAACAACGCTGTTTGAGAACTTTGGAATTAACTTTAATGCTACGTTCGACCCCTATCAGGTGAATGAAAATGGAACAAGAATCAATAAATTCCTGATTAAAGATGGTAAACTTGCCCGTTTGACAAATGCAAGTTTCTCGTTTGGATACTCGTTCAATTCGAAAGGCGGTAATCGAGGTGCGATGAATGACATCAATTCTGCCAATCCTACCCCACCCGAATACTCCGACTTCTTCAATCAGAACAACATTGATGCAAATACCCAGAGACAACTGACCTCGACCTACTATGAATTCAGTATACCGTGGAACTTCGGATTTAACTATAGTTTCACCTACTCGAATAATGGTCGGACTAAGGATGTGACTCAGACTCTCGGTTTTAATGGCAGCATAACTCTGTCTGAAAAGTGGGGATTCTCGTTCAATGCAGGTTATGACTTTGAGATGAAGAAGATTACTCCGGGTACATTCTCGCTGACTCGCGACCTGCACTGCTGGCAGATGAGTTTCCAATGGGTGCCTATCGGTTTCCGTCAAAGCTGGAGCTTCAACATCGGAGTCAAATCTGCACTGTTGCAAGATCTCAAATATGACAAACGCAGCAGTTACTACGACAACTACTACTATTAGTCAATCGCCCCTCAAATGGGGTTCTGAAACACAAATAACGGAGTCGGCCAAACACACAAGGCTGACTCCGTTTTTTGTATCAATGCAGACTGTATAAGAGCTACTCGGACAGGGTGCTAATTACAATATACCACTCAGCCCTTTACAACTTACAGAGGGGATAACAGATTCTGAAACTACAACAAAATAGGCCGAGCTAACTGTTGTAGCCCGACCCGTTTGTTAATCGTCTAAAGCGAGGATTATTTGCTCAACAACTCTTCAATCTTCTTAGCCAAAGCATCGCCTCTCAAGCCACGAGCAACGATTTTACCATCTTTGTCAACCAAGAAAATAGTCGGAATTGAAGACACTGCATAACGCTTAGAAACTGATTGGTCGCCATTTGCGTTATCATTGATAACTTGATTCCAAGTCAGATTGTCATCAGCTACGGCCTTTTTCCAAGCAGCTTCATCTCTATCAACTGAAACGCTTACTGCATCAAAGCCCATATCTTTGAACTTAGCATAAGTTGCTACCATATGAGGATTTTCAGCACGGCAAGGTCCACACCAAGAAGCCCAGAAGTCGATAACGAATACCTTACCCTTCATAGCTTCCATCAACTTGAATTCTTTACCATTGATGTCAGTCAAAGTGAAGTCGATAGCAGGTTGGCCTGCTGCAGTAGCCTTCAGCGCATCGCGAGTTGTTTTCAATGTTTCCAGCGGAACGTTCTTCATAGCACCAGCAGCCTCGAATTCTTTGATAATAGCATCGAGCTTTTCGTATGAGCTTCTTACTTCATAGTCGTTCTTAACAATGAAATACGCAGCAAACATAGTTGACATATTATCTGTAGCCAACTTTCTCAGCACCTGATATGACTCTTCAGACAATTTATTACCTTGAGCTCTGAGGTCATTCATTTTAGCCTTCAACTCTTGTTGTTGTTTTTCATCTTTAGTCTCTCTCAACATCTTGCTGGCAGCCTCAAACTCTGCACGAAGAGGAGCCTCTTTTGCAGCATACTGATTGTTGATATTGAGAAGTTCCTGCCACAATTCGTTAGACTTTGTACCAGAAATCTGGACACGATAAGCATTTTCCACCTTTTGACCTGCAACGTTGATAGTTCCCGGTTCGAAGAAAAGCATCATAGTGTTTCTGCTTTTCGGGAATGCCAAATAACGAGTAGTGGCAATGTCAAGAGTTGTTGTGTAGGTAAACTTACCATCTTTCATCATAACCGAGTCTACCGGCTGTGTGCGAGGACCATCAGTGATATAAACCATTTGGTCTGCGAGTCCTTCAAGATTAGCATTGATGGTCATCGAATTTTGAGGTGCACCACAAGAGGCAAAAATAGCCGCTGCACCCAATACAAACGCAATTTTCTTCATAAATTTATACTTTATTTTAGTTGTTTTAACTGTCACAAAATTAATAATTTTATATCACTATTTTAATATTTTGTTGAAATAATTTTGCAATTAGACAAAAAATTACTATCTTTTGAGTCGAAAGTGGCGCGTGATTTGGTGAAATCTTGATGTATCATTTTAATAATCAGTGATATATCTATGATTGAAATTAATTTTATTTATAACTTCTAAAAAGAATTTATTATGAGAAGTAAATTCACCATCGAATACGAAATTGGGTCTACCGTATCATCTCTTTACAACAGACTCAGCACAGAAAACGGATTGAGCAGCTGGTTTGCTGACCGCGTAGATCTCAACAACGGAATCTATACTTTCCAATGGAGAAAAGTCAACGAAAAGGCTCGCCTTGTCTCTTCAAAAGAAAACAGCTACATCCGATTCCAATGGGAAGAAGATGCCGATTCAAACTACTATTTCCAATTCTCTATTGTCGAACACGAACTGACGGGCGATGTATCACTCATCGTCGAAGACTTTGCGTTGGATTGTGACGTGGAAGATTCTGTCAATTTCTGGGACACAAACATAGCCAAACTCAGAAGAGCTTTAGGCAGCCTTTAATTACTGATTAAGAGCCTCTTCTGCCATTCGTTCTTCATCATTTTGTCGGGCTACGGACTGAATGATTCCAAGTGCTATGCCCGTAGCTATGATTGACGAACCACCCAAACTCAATATCGGCAATGATTGTCCTGTAACAGGCGCTATTGAAACTGATACGCACATATTGACTGCCGCCTGAATCAGTATGGTCAATCCGAGTCCAAAGACCACAAGGCTGTTAAAGGCACTTTTACTATGCCGGGCAATGATGATACACCTGTAAAATATAATCAGATAGCCCAGCAGCACCAATATGGCTCCTACCAGACCATACTCCTCGACAATGAAGGCGTATGCACAATCGGCGTGGGCAGTTGGCAGATTAGACCGCTGAGTGCTGTTGCCCGGACCTTTGCCCAAGATACCTCCCGATGCAATGGCTACCTTTGACTGAAACACCTGATTCTCGACTTTATCCATTTTGGGGATTTTTTTGGAATCCACCTGCTCGGTATCATTTTTCACAAAGAACCCCTCAAGTCGAGCTGCCCAGGTTTCGAAACGACCATAACCCATAGCATACAATACACCTGAAAACAACACTCCGACCAGCAACGTCACAGCGAAGAATTTTGCAATTTCCTTTTTGCGAACCCGTCCCACATAGAGCATTGCTACCGAACACACATAGACCATTCCTGCAGTAGAAAAATTCGAAGGAAAAACCAATATGCACACCAATGCAACAGGCATCAATATCGGCAACGAGGTCTTTATCAATATTCTCAGATTTCGTTCCTTATCTTTCTCGGTTGCCCAGCGCTGAGGATTAAGCGGTGGCAACAATGGTCTGTCGCTGATGTATTTTTGTCGCTCGCTCAGTTGAATAGCAAGAATCATCACCAACATAATCTTAGCCAGGTAAGATGGCTGGAATGTATTATTAGCTATCCCAAACCAACGCGGAGCACTATTTAAGGCAACTCCATATACAGCGGTAACACCCAAAATCAATATCGTTATAAAGAAGATGGTCGAGCTCCACTTACGCCACCAATCCAAACTCACATATTGTAAAAAGAGGACCATAATAGCTCCTCCCAACAGATGCTTGAAGTGTGTCATAAAATAGCGAGTCATATCACCAGCGAACAATTTGTAGGCCAACGATGCAGTAGACGATGTAACTATCAACAGCGAAAAGAGACACATTATCACGAATATAATCCAGATAACGCGGTCTCCTTTGATGAATTTAAGTCTTATGTTTTTTTTCATTTTCGGGTTAATCAAATCGATTTTACTGCCTCTTTAAATTTTCGGCCACGGTCTTCATAGTTACTGAAGAGGTCGAAACTTGCACACGCCGGAGACAACAGCACCACATCTCCCGGAGCCGCAATTTCGCGCACAGCCTTCATTGTCTGTTCGAGCGAATTTGTATCATAGACTCTCGACACGAGTCCGAAGAACGACTCCTTGAGTTTTTCGTTATTGAGCCCCATACAAATCAGAGCCTTGACCTTCTGGCGAGCAAACTCCTTCAACGGCTCATAATCATTACCCTTGTCGGTTCCGCCGGCAATCCACACCACAGGGCGATTCATACTCTCTAGGGCATACCAAACCGAATCCACGTTCGTAGCCTTCGAGTCATTTATATAAAGTATTCCATCTTTTTCGCACACAACCTCGAGTCGGTGTTCTACTCCGCCGAAATCCTTGACACTGCGCACAATAGACTCTGGTTCGACACCTGCCTCGAGTGCCGCCAACATAGCAGCCATTATATCATAGGCATTATGTATTCCGCTGAGTTTCAACTCTTTCATCGGCAACTCGATAGCTCGCCCCTTCCAATTTATACAGATTACACCATCTTTGAGTTCGGCGGCTACGCCCTGCGCTCCCTTAGCCGTAAATGGCAGACGCTGTTGAGTGATATCATATTTTTCGATATTGCTACAGGTCAATGGGTCATCTGCGCAAAAAATGAAAGCATCTGACTCAGTTTGATTTCTCAGGATTCGGAACTTGCTGTCCACGTAGTTCTGCAATCTGAAATTATATCTGTCCAGATGGTCGGGAGTGATGTTCATCAGCACTCCAATATCTGCACGAAAATCTATGCAGCCGTCCAATTGAAAACTGCTGAGCTCAATCACATACCACTTATGTTCGGCTACGGCCACCTGATAGGCAAAACTTTCGCCAATATTACCAGCCAGCCCCACATCAAATCCGGCATCAGCCAGAATCTTATGGGTCAATGTCGTAGTTGTAGTCTTGCCATTGCTACCCGTAATGCAGATTGTGCGAGCCGTACAATAGCCTCCGGCAAACTCGATTTCCGAAATCACCGGCACGTTCTTGCTGCGGAACTCCTCGACAACAGCGACCTTATCCGGAATGCCCGGCGACTTAATCACCAGCTCAGCATCCTTTATAGCATCAGTGTGACCACCCTCTTCGTAGGGGATAGCCCACTGCTCAAGAATTGTTTTATACTTATCGGCAATCTTCCCGCTATCGGAAACAATCACTTCAAATCCCTTTTGTTTCGCCAATACGGCCGAGCCGAATCCGCTCTCTCCGCCGCCTAAAACAACTACTTTTTTCATCTTATTTTATCTTGTAAAATAACTCTTTCTATCTAATCTTCAGCGTAGCCAATGTAATGGCTGCCAACAACAACTGTATCAACCAAAAGCGCAGCACAATTTTCGACTCAAAAAATCCGCGTTTCTGGTAGTGGTGGTGCAGAGGCGACATCAAAAATACCCTTCGACCCTCGCCATATTTATATTTGGTGTATTTGAAATACGCAACCTGAATGATTACCGAAACGCTCTCGGCAATGAATACTCCGCACAATATCGGCAGAAGCAACTCTTTTCTGATGAGGATTGCGAACACGGCGATAATACCTCCGATTGCCAACGACCCCGTATCGCCCATAAACACCTGAGCCGGATAGCCGTTATACCACAAAAATCCGAGCAGCGCCCCCACAAAGCAGGCTCCGTAGACCAGCAGTTCACCGCTGCCAGGCAGATACATAATGTTAAGGTATGACGAGAAGATGGCATTACCAGACAGATAGGCAAAAATAGCCAACACGACACCTATTGGCGAAGCTACCCCTACGGCCAATCCGTCGAGTCCGTCAGTCAGGTTTGCGCTATTTGACAACAACGTAATTGCAAATATAACCACTGCGACATATATCAGCCAGCCCATCATCTCACGCGTAGATTCATCTTCAATGAACCACACAAGCGTATCGTACTCAAACTCGTTATTCTTAAAAAACGGAATAGTGGTTTCGGTAGTCTTGCGGAAAGTGGACAACTCTGTTGCTGCGCTGCTCACCGAGACCGTATCGGTCAGCACGATGCTCTGCGCGGGTCGGCTTTTGACCGTATCCTTAACCACGATATCACCGTGAAACCACATAGTCAATCCCACTACAATACCGAGTCCCACCTGACCGAAGATTTTAAATTTACCCTTCAGTCCCTCTTTTTTCTTGCGGAACACTTTGATGTAGTCGTCAAGAAATCCGATAAGGCCGAGCCAGATTGTCGAAAAGACCATCATCTGAACATAGATATTTGTCAGATCGCCAACCAAAAGTATCGGCACCAATATCGAAGTCAGTATGATGAGTCCCCCCATCGAAGGAGTACCACGTTTCTGCAACTGTCCCTCGAGTCCGAGGTTGCGAATCTCCTCCCCGATTTGGTAACGCTGCAACTGTCTGATGATATATTTACCAAATACAATTCCAACAAGCAGAGCCAGAATAATTGCCATCACAGCTCGGAAAGTCAACGACAGAAACATCGCCGAACCCGGAATCGAGAACTCTCCGACCAGATATTTTATAAGTGAATACAACATTGAATTTCGCTATTTATTTAAGTACATTTTTAATCTCTTCCATATCATCAAAGTGATGACGCACGCCACAAATCTCCTGATATGTTTCGTGTCCTTTACCTGCAATCAGGATAATATCGCCCGCTGTAGCCAGCGCTGCTGCCGTAGCAATAGCCTGACGGCGGTCTGTAATAATGAGGTATTTTTTGCCCGAATCTATCACTCCCGACTCCATATCTGCCAAGATATCTTCAGGACGCTCGCTGCGCGGATTGTCCGAAGTCAGCACCGCCATATCCGAACCACCAACTGCAATCTTGGCCATCTCCGGACGCTTGGTCTTGTCGCGGTCGCCTCCGCAGCCCACAACTACAAACAATCGCTGCCCCTCGCGTTTGAGTCCGCTTATCGTGTTACAAACATTCTCCAGCGCGTCGGGCGTGTGAGCATAATCGACTATGGCAGTAATACCCTTAGGTGAACAATAAGTCTCCATACGTCCTCTCACCGAGCGCAACTTACTGAGGAACAGAGTCACCGACGAACTATCAAAACCCAACTCTATGGCAGCACCATAGACTGCACTCAGGTTATAGGCATTAAACCGTCCGACCAATCTGACCCACAAATCGTAACGGCTGTCCAATTGCAGCTCCATACCGTCAAAACGCTCCTCGACAATCTTGCATCTGTAATCAGCCACCCTCTGCAGTGAATATCTCTTGACCTGAGCCTTGCTGTTCTGCACCATAATGTCGCCATTTCGGTCGTCAGCATTAACCAGCGCAAATGCCCCTTTGTCCAGCGAATCGAACAACATCTTTTTGGCAGCAATGTAATTGCTGAATGTCTGGTGGTAGTCCAAATGGTCGTGAGTGATGTTTGTGAATATAGCCCCTGCGAACTTCAACCCCTCGACACGACGCTGCACGAGACTATGCGAGCTGACCTCCATAAAGCAGTATTCACACCCAGCATCAACCATCTGAGCCATCATTCGATTAAGCGCAACTGAATCTGGCGTAGTATGCGTAGATGGATATATTTTACCATTTATTCTGTATTCAACCGTAGAAATCAAACCGGCACACCAACCCAATTCGACCACCAAATCATACAGCAGCGTAGCAACCGTAGTCTTGCCATTGGTTCCCGTAACACCGACTAATTTCAGTTTTCTGCTCGGATGATCATAGAAAGCCGAAGCCAAACGCCCCAGAGCAACCTGCGAATCCTCAACTTTTATAAATGTTACACCTTCGGTCAACTGCTCGGGAAGCTGCTCACACACCACAGCACAAGCCCCAGAAGCCACAGCCGACGCAATAAATCTGTGTCCATCGACAGCAACACCTCTCTGAGCCACAAACAAAGCTCCCTCGGTCACCTTACGAGAATCAAACTCGACAGCCGAAATCACCCTCTCAGTCGAGCCATAAACCTCTGTGTAACACAACTCTTGAAGTAAAAACTTTAGTAACATAACCTCGTTCAAAAAACAGCACAAAGATAGTGAAATAACCCCAATCAAATGTACATTTCAACACCTTATTTCACACAAAAAAAATTTATTGACATACAATTCAATCCAAAACCTCACCTCCACGAATGGATAAGCACTAACAATCAAGCCGTTTGCACAAAAAACAAACAACCAAACAAGCTCGAAAAAATAAAAAAAGAAAAGTTTTTTCGCAGAATTTACGGCTTTAGTTGGAAAACCATTAATAATTTCGTACCTTTGGGCGTCAAAAATTATTTCATAACTATGGCTAAAATCAAAGGAACCGTTGTCGTGGATACCGAAAGATGCAAAGGCTGTAACTTGTGCGTCGTAGCGTGTCCCTCGAAAGTGTTGACACTTTCAAAACAGGTAAATGGCAAAGGCTACTCCTATTGTACTATGGCGAACCCAGATGATTGTATCGGTTGCGCAAGTTGTGCATTGGTGTGCCCAGACAGCTGTCTGACAGTTTATCGTCAAAAAGACCCTTCCGCAAACTAAAAAAACTTCAAAACTATGGCAGAAGAAGTAAAATTAATGAAGGGTAATGAAGTTATCGCCGAAGCAGCAATTCGTTGCGGTTGCGACGGATACTTCGGATACCCTATCACACCTCAGTCTGAGGTAATGGAAACTTTGATGT
>JAZOQL010000097.1:0-3417 GCA_045656065.1 Rikenellaceae bacterium
TTTTTGTTCGCCGCTCTGCAGACGGTCCATCAAGTACGAAGTGCGGTACCAAACATCTCTCAGGCGATCAATTTCAAACGACCATTCGCCACCGTTATTATTAATGGTAAATCTGCGTTCTGCATTCACATCACCGATAACGTAAGCATCTACGCCAAGAGCTTTCAGTTCGCCACAAACCGACTCTCCATCAGCTACTTGCAGCAACATCGCCGGACGTTCCGAGAAGAGCAGTTCGATAATATTTTTCTGACCCAACACATCAGCCTTAACGTCAATACCCAACGAGTTATCCGCAAAAGTCATTTCGAGCAGAGCTGTAATCAGACCACCGGCAGACACGTCGTGACCTGCAAGAATTCTCTTATTTTCAACGAGTTGTTGTACTGCGCCAAATGCCTTAGCAAAATATTCGGCATCAACCGTAGGCAATGCTCCGCCAATCTTGTTTCTAATCTGAGCAAATGTGCTACCAGCAAGACCGAATTCGCCGCGACTCATATCCACATAAACAATCTGACTTTCAGAGTGTTTCAATGCTGCAGTCACACACTTTTTCACATCTGTAACCTCACCACCCGAAGTGATAATCACAGTGCCCGGAGAGTAAACCGACTCGCCATTTTTGTACTTCTGAGTCATTGACAATGAGTCTTTTCCGGTCGGAATATTGATACCCAACGCCAATGAATAATCGCTGGCAGCCTTCACCGCTCTGTACAAGCGAGCATCTTCGCCCGCATTCTTACAAGGCCACATCCAGTTTGCACTGAGCGACACACCTCTCAAACCGCCTTCAATCGGAGCCAATGCTATATTTGTCAGAGCCTCAGTAATGGCCAGACGTGAACCAGCTTCGGGGTCAATCATAGCTGCTACGGGAGCGTGTCCGAGCGCAGTTGCTACACCTTTAACCCCCTGGTAGTCAAGCGCAATTACACCACAATCATTCAATGGTAACTGAATTTGACCGGCACACTGCTGACGTGCGATGCGACCTGTAACCGAGCGGTCTACCTTATTTGTCAACCAATCCTTACAAGAGACAGCCTCTGTTTCGAGCACCTGTTCGAGATATTCGTTCAGTTCCTTTTCGTCATATTGTGCAGCCTCGTAAGATTCACTTACCGACTTATCCTCCATAATGGTTTTCGGAGCCTTGCCGAACATATATTCCAACTGAATATCAATTGGTTTTTCATTTGTAGATTTGCGTTCAAATGTAAACTGCATATCGCCCGTAGTCTCGCCAATGACATACATCGGAGCACGTTCGCGTTCTGCAATCTTACGCAGATGTTCAACATCTTCTGCTTTGATTACCAACCCCATACGTTCTTGCGACTCGTTACCCACAATCTCTTTTGCAGACAAGGTCGGGTCGCCGATTGGCAGTTGATCCATATCAACTCGACCACCTGTATTTTCAACCAATTCAGACAGACAGTTCAAGTGACCGCCTGCACCGTGGTCGTGAATCGACACAATCGGATTTCTATCCTCTTCCGAGATTGCACGAATGGCATTATATGCACGTTTTTGCATTTCGGGGTTTGAGCGCTGGATTGCATTCAACTCAATCGCATTTGCAAATTGACCTGTTTCAACCGAAGAAACTGCTGCACCACCCATACCGATGCGGTAGTTTTCGCCGCCCAACAATACAATTTTTTCACCTTTGGCAGGCTCGTCCTTAATGCTGTCGACCTTCTTTCCGTAGCCGATACCGCCCGCCAACATAATCACCTTATCGAATCCGAATTTCTTTCCATTCTCCTGGTGTTCGAAAGTCAGCACGCTACCGCAAATCAGAGGCTGACCGAACTTGTTACCGAAGTCTGAAGCTCCATTCGACGCCTTGAGCAGAATCTGTTCCGGAGTCTGATACAACCATTGACGCTCTTCCATACCCTTTTCCCAGCGACGACCGCCTGCAAGACGAGGATATGATGTCATATATATTGCAGTACCTGCAACGGGGAATGCACCTTTACCACCACCGATACGGTCGCGGATTTCGCCGCCCGTACCCGTAGCTGCGCCGTTGAACGGCTCGACCGTAGTCGGGAAGTTATGTGTTTCTGCCTTGAGCGAAATTACCGATTCGAAATTCTTTACAGTGAAGTAATCTGAAGTATCGTGCGCCTCGGGAGCAAATTGCTCAACAACGGAACCCTGCAAGAATGCGCAGTTATCCTTGTATGCAGAAACGACTCTGTTCGGATTTGTTTTTGTAGTCTTTTTAATCATTCCGAAAAGACTCTCCTCTTTCTCTTGGCCGTCGATAATGAATTGACCATTGAAAATTTTGTGGCGGCAGTGTTCAGAGTTGACCTGCGAGAAACCGAACACTTCCGAGTCGGTCAGACTGCGACCCAATTTGGTTGCCACCTCTTCCAGATACTCGATTTCTTTATCACTCAGAGCAAGACCCTCAGAGATATTATAAGCTCTCAGGTCGTCGATATAGACAATCGGTGCAGGCTGAGTCTCAACCTTATAGATATTCTGGTCAAGAAGTGAATATTTTCTATTGAGCATCGGGTCAAACTTTGCACTCTGGTCAGAATTTTTCACAAATTCCTCGATTCTGACAATGCCATCAATGCCCATATTTTGGGTAATTTCGACTGCGTTGGTACTCCACGGAGTAATCATCTCACGGCGAGGACCAATGAAGTCGCCATTTATCTCTTTAGCTTCGAGCACTTTGGCTCCGCCAAACAACCAGACCAATTTTTCTAAATTCTCAGCCGAAAATTCGACATTCGATTCTACTGCGTAGATAATCGAACCCTTATCAAAAAATCTTATCATTGTTACAACTATATTTTATGCTACAAAGTTAGCACAAACTTACCCAATGACAAATTTTTTTTGCAACCTTTTTTCGACATTTTTTTATCTGACTCGAAAAGTCTCACTCTCAAGCGCTCTTTCTGACCTTTGGTTTATAGGCTTTGACCACTAAATTTACTCCGACAAAGACCATAATACAGGCGAGCATTCTCTCCCAACTGAGCGTATCCTGTCCCAACACAACGGAGAGTAATATTGCAAATACGGGCATTATATATGAGTAGACACTCACCAGCGTCGGATTGACATAGCGCAGACTGCTGAGAACTATGTAGTTGGGCAGCAGTGTAGGCACCAATAATACGTAGAAAAACAACCACCACGCCTTTGTGCTAAATCCTTGAAAATCAATATGCGGATAATAATAAATCGTAAAAGGCAATGCGAATATACCGGCCCATATATAGACCCACCTGAGCAGTGTCTTGGTCTTGTATTTCTTGACAATCTTGCGAGCCCAGACAAGATAAACCGACAGAGCAAATGTACTCAGCAATATAATCAGATTGCCCACAGCACGATCGGGAGCCGACTCAGGAGCCCGCCCCCCCACCCCCC
>JAZOQL010000098.1:0-12958 GCA_045656065.1 Rikenellaceae bacterium
GACTGTAACGGGTAATACACAGATTCTTATGGCAATCTACACGCCTGACGGCTCGCTGAAGGGATACGACTCGCTGCCTGCACAACAGGCCGACCTTATGCCTACGCTGCTGGGACTCGTCGGCAACAAACAACCATTCACAGCATTCGGCAATGACCTCATAAACGGCAACAGACCACGTTTCGTAATCAGCTCCGATGGCGAACTTTACCAAATCATCAGCGATTCGTTAGTGTTGTTCTACGACTCACGCGCAGAAAAAATCTCGAGCGTATATTCACGTCAGGATACGCTCCAGCAAAACAACATCTACGCCGAGGGCGACCCCGCTCAAGCAGAAATGGAACAATACCTCAAAGCCGTAATCCAATCTTACGGCGAACGTATCGAACAAAGAAATTATCTGCCAAAGAGATAATATTTCATAATTTTTGCTAACTTTGCGAGTAATGAAAATTAATTAACTAAAAAATAAAAAATATGTTCAGCAAAGAGACTTACATCGAACGCCGCAACCGACTCAGACAATCGGATAAAAGCGGTATCATATTGTTGTTGGGTAACTCAGAACAACCAGCAAACTATCGTTCTAACACATTCCACTTCCGTCAGGACAGTAACTTCCTCTACTACTTCGGTCTTAACGTAGCAGATTTTGCAGGCATTATCGACATCGAAGCTGGAACGGAGTGTATCTATGGCGACGACTACACCGTAGACGATATTGTATGGATGGGTCCGCAACCTTCGACTCAGGATTTGGCCGAAAGCGTAGGCGTGAAGTCAGGTCTGCCTGTAAGAGAGTTGTACACTGCCGTGGCGAATGCTATTAAACTCGGTCGTAGAATTCACATTTTGCCTCCATACCGCGAAGCAAATATGTTGAAGTTGCAAGGTCTGCTGGGTGTAAGCACAGACAGAATTAAGGATTACGTTTCGACAGAATTGATTCAAGCCGTAGTAGCAATGCGCGAAATCAAGTCTGAAGAAGAAATCGCAGAGATCGACCGCGCGTGTGAAATCGGCTGGAGAATGCACACCACAGCAATGAAGATGTGTGCTCCGGGCGTAGTTGAACGCGAAATCGCAGGTGCAATCGAAGGCATCGCTCTCTCTTATGGTAGCGGCGTTTCATTCCACTCGATTGTATCTCAAAACGGCGAAACACTGCACAACCACAACCACCACAATATTCTGGAAGATGGCCGTCTGTTGCTGGTAGACGCAGGTGCTGAATCTACAATGAACTACTGCAGCGACTTTACTCGTACAATGCCGGTAAACGGTAAGTTCTCATCTCGCCAACGCGACATCTACAACATCGTTCTGGCAGCACACGACCGTGCTATCGAATTGGCTCGTCCCGATGTAACTTATCAAGAAATCCACCGCGAAACAGCTCGCACTATAGCTGAAGGTCTGACTTCATTGGGCTTGATGAAGGGTTCGGTTGAAGATATCGTGGCAAATGGGGCTACGGCAATGTTCTTCCCGCACGGACTCGGTCACCAGATGGGTCTCGACGTTCACGATATGGAAGACCTCGGCGAAAAATATGTTGGTTATGACAAAGAGGTTGAACGCAGCACTCAGTTCGGTATCGCATCGCTCAGAATGGGCAAACGCCTGAAAGTGGGTACAGTTCTCACAGACGAGCCGGGTATCTATTTCATTCCTGCGCTGATTGACAAGTGGCAGAACGAAAAGATTAACAACCAATTCATTAACTTTGATAAGGTTAGAGAATATATCGGTTTCGGCGGTATCCGTATCGAAGATGACCTGTTGATTACTCCTACAGGCAACCGTGTTATGGGTCCGAAACGCATTCCTGTCACAGTTGAAGAGATTGAAGCATTTATGGCTAAATAGTCATCCAACAGACTCAAAAAGTAAAGCAGCCCGCCGAATTCGGTGGGCTGCACTGTTTTTTATATCTTGCAATCTGCCTGAGCAATTGGCTGTCGCTGGATATAAAAACGGTGAATCCAGACGGCTATGATTGCGAAACACATTCGTGGAATTATTAGCCAGCCGACTCCGACGCCTATGGCTACGAATATAAGTGTATCTTCTAATAGACTGTGTGATAGCGCAATATGGGTGTTGAACAGAACTGCATCTTTTGGCGTTACGTTGTTTTTCTGAGCCTCATTAATCAGCACCGCACCTCCGTAAGCCAGCCCTATCATATTGGCCACAATCCACAGAAACGATGTCGAGCGGTCCAGTCCGAATAGCTTCATAAATGGTTGCAGCGGGTAAATCAGCAGGTCAACGACTCCGAACTCGCGCAGCAGGCTCTGCAAAAGGTTGAGACTTATAATCATTGCTGCCATTTTGAGTGTCAGCGGAATAGTCGTAGTGAACCAATCCTTAAACAGCGCAGACCAACTTTGCGGAATCTCGGGCGAGGAGTCGAACATCAGGTTGCCCGTCATCTGTTCGGGCAGCAGCCAATTTAGTATGAATCCCATTATCAGCGAGGCAGTTATGCGCAGCGGCACGATGAGCGATGCTTTGGCTCCGGCCTTTTGCTGAACCATTGTCTCGAGGATAAGGTTGTGCGCAATCAGACACATAACGCTTAGTATTGTGATGCTGCGCAGGTCGAATCCCAGTGTCGCCATCACAGCTATTGCCGAGTAAAGGTTTGATAACATTGATGTTACGAGGACTAACCCTGCTTTGCCGGGCAGACCCATTAGGTCGAACATTGGCGAAATCTGATTCGAAATCCACGTTATGACGCCCAAGTAGTTGAGTATGGCTACGCCGATGGTTATGGGCAGCATTATCTTTGTCAGCCACCACGAGGTCTTTACTGCCGTAGGAAATGACTCTGCAATGGCTCCGTACGCACGTCTATATATTTTCTTTAGCTGTTCCATAGCAAATGATATGATTATCAATTATTTCCACAATGATGTTTATTTTTCCGAATCGTTTGAAATCGACCACTGCCGAGTGCTCGTTTTGGTTCACCTCGGTGATTATTATGTCATTCAGGAAGTCGATGCCTTCGAGTCTGCCGATTTTGAATGCGCACTCTTTCATACACCAGCCTATGGCCTCGACCTGTGCGATGTCAGCCAGCGGGGCAAGTGTCGTGATTTCGTGTTGGTTGAGGATTCGGTTTTTGACTCTCGAAAAATCTCGGTTCAGCGGCTCGATGTCTATTCCGCACGCCTGACGTGCAACTGCTATGCCCACCAACTCGCCTCCGTGCGACACCGCTACGCGGTAATCAACATTCAGCATCGGAGCACCCGTCGCATCGTATGATATTTCAATCACCTGATTATGAAAAAGATTTTTCACAAGCAGATGCCACGCGAGCCATTCACTTCGCCGTCTTTCGGTGTTTAGTTGCTGGTAATAGTTTGATTCGCATTCAGTTAACGAAACTTGTGATAACAATTCCTGAGCAGTTTCGCTCCGTCTCCACAGCACAATTTTGGCTGCGCCTGAAACGAATTCCTTGAGAAGGGGCATCTTAACGAGGATTAATAGTTATTTTAACCTGTTTGATTTGGTGTTTGTTTACCGATTCGGCAGACAGAGTCAGGTGATGACAATTGACACGTTCGGTCTGTTTCAGAAAATCGCCTCTGACCTCGAGCATTACGCCTGCAATGGTTTCGGCTTCCGGAGCCAATTCCTCAAAGAAATTTTCGTTCAGTTCCAATATTCGTTCTACGTCATTGACGTGGCTTTTGCCCTCGAACAGATAGGTGTTATTGTCAATTTTAGTGTAGAAATTTTCGTCTCTATCCGATTCGTCAGAGATATCGCCCACGACCTCTTCGAGAATATCTTCAAGCGAAACAAGTCCCAGTGTCGAGCCATATTCATCGACAACAATGCCCAGATGTACTTTGTCGCGTTTGAATTCCAACATCAGGTCGTTAATCTTTTTGTATTCGCTCACAAAGTATGGTTTGCGACAGAGAGCCTGCCACTCGAAGTTTTTGTCTGCCGGAACGTGTGGCAACAGGTCCTTTACATAGAGTATGCCTGTGATGTTGTCGATGCTTTCGTGGTAGACGGGCAGTCGCGAATAACCTGATTTTATGATAATTTGCTGTACCTGTTCGATTGTCGCCGAGTCGTCAATGACCACCATATCCAGACGCGATTTCATAATTTCGGTCACCTCGGTATTGACAAAATTTACGATTCCGGAGAGAATTTTTTGTTCTTCGATGCTCTGTGTCGAGGTAATCTCAATGGCGCTCGACAGCTCATCAATCGAGATGTTGGTTTTGCTGTTTCGGTTGATTTTTTTGCCGACATTAATGAGTATCCACGACAGAGGCTTGAAGATATTTTTCAGCGCAGCAAGTGGCAGCGCTATAATCTGCACAAAGCTCGCTGAGTTGTAGGTCGCAAATACCTTGGGCATAATCTCGCCGAAGAGCAACAGCAGGAATGTTACGATTACGGTTTTGATTATAAACTCCACGGCTCCGCCCTCTACGGGGAACTGCATCATTGAGTCTATTATCGAGTTTGCCGCTATAACTGCGCAGATGTTGACTAAGTTATTGCCTATAAGAATAGTAGCCAACAAGTAATCTTGTTGGCTTAAGTGAGTCAGCACTGCATTTGTTGCAGTTGTATTTTTCTTTCTGAGTTTCTCGATATCGTTGGGCGAGAGCGAGAAGAACGCAGCCTCAGAGGCAGACATCATTGCCGAGAGAAACAACAACACT
The DNA here is from genome assembly GCA_045656065.1 of Rikenellaceae bacterium. Classification (GTDB taxonomy): domain Bacteria; phylum Bacteroidota; class Bacteroidia; order Bacteroidales; family Rikenellaceae; genus CAJGBR01. The sequence continues at coordinate 4,716 of JAZOQL010000098.1, forward strand.
GCGAGTCCTGCTAACTTGAGGACAAGGGTGCTATCAAACGGCAAGAATATTATTTTATCAGCAATCTCCATTCAGACAGAGAGATATTTCTCTATGACAGGTTAGTCCTGACGGCTGTAATTCGGAGCTTCTCGAGTAATAGTCACATCGTGTGGGTGACTTTCTTGCATTCCCGAGTTTGTGATGCGGATAAACTTAGCTCGTTTGAGTTCTGCGATTGTGCTTGCACCGCAGTAGCCCATACCTGATTTCAGACCTCCAATCATCTGGTATACGATTTCTGCCAACATACCTTTGTATGGTACGCGAGCTGCGATACCTTCCGGAACCAACTTTCTGGTATCGGTTACGCTATCCTGGAAGTATCTGTCCTTCGAGCCGTTCTGCATAGCTTCGAGCGAACCCATACCACGATATGTTTTGAATTTACGTCCGTTATAGATGATTGTTTCGCCCGGAGATTCCTCTACGCCTGCGAACATCGAGCCGCACATTACGCAGTCTGCGCCTGCGGCCAATGCCTTAACAATGTCGCCAGAGTATCTCAGACCACCGTCGCCGATTACCGGTACACCTGTGCCTTCCAATGCTTTAGCCACATCATAGATGGCTGTGAGTTGAGGAACACCGACGCCTGCGATGATACGTGTTGTGCAGATTGAGCCCGGTCCGATGCCGACTTTGATGCCGTCTGCTCCAGCCTCAGCCAGGAAACGAGCTGCTTCAGCCGTAGCGATGTTACCCACTACTACATCCAGATTCGGGAAATTAGCCTTAACCTCTTTCAACAGACCAACTACGTTCTTTGAGTGGCCGTGTGCAGTGTCGATTACGATAGCGTCAACATTTGCATCTACCAGTGCTTGGATACGCTCCATCGAGTTCGGAGTGATACCCACGCCCGCAGCACATCTCAGACGACCCTTTTCGTCTTTACAAGCATTTGGGTTATCCTTGATTTTGGTGATATCTCTGTATGTCAACAGACCGATGAGTTTGCCATCTTGGTCTACGACGGGAAGTTTTTCGATTTTATTTTCGAGCAGAATACTTGCTGCTTGTTTCAGGTCGGTACTGCGAGTGGTTACAAGACCCTTAGATGTCATAACCTCTTCGATTCTCTTGTTTAGATCTTGTTGGAATCTGAGGTCGCGATTGGTCACGATGCCGATGAGGGTCATATCTTCTTCAACAACGGGGATACCGCCGATGCGATTTTCGTTCATCAGTTGCAGAGCATCGCTCACAGTGTTGTCTTTCGAGATTGTGATAGGGTCATAAATCATACCGTTTTCGGCACGTTTAACTTTTCTCACCTGCTGAGCTTGTCGTTCGATGCTCATATTTTTGTGAATAACGCCGATACCGCCTTCGCGTGCTATGGCTATGGCGAGGTCTGCTTCGGTTACGGTATCCATCGCAGCCGATACCATCGGGGTGTTAATTACAATGTTGCGTGAGAATTTCGAGCGAACGTCTACGTTACGAGCCACAATTTCTGAATATGCCGGAACCAGCAATACATCGTCGAATGTCAATCCTTCGGCGCAGATTTTATCGTTAATGAAAGACATAATTCGTTATAGATTTAATTATTTGGGCAAAGATACGAACATTTCGTCGAATTACAAAACATTTTTTCACAACATTAGGATTTTTTTATCCCAATCTCTTTTTGAATGTGATTTTGATGTTTTGGTTGCAGTTGTTGAAATTATTGATAATCATATTCTTATCACCATCAATGATTAATTGTGCGAGTTTGTTGTCAATTTCGATTTCGTAGATGCCTGTGCCCGGGATTATTTTGTTGGGCATATTTGGAGAAAACGCTCCTGTCGAGTCTGTCTGACCGATGATAAAGTATTGATAATCCAATAGTTTTGCAGCTTTTTCCACATCTCCGCCGGTCAGAAGTTTGCGAATTTCCGTAGAACTGATCTTTCCACACCCCATATCAAATTTTTCAACTTGTGTCAAGTTGAAATTTAACTCATTGTGCAATGGTGTGAGGTGATTGAAATCCCCGCTGCGGTTGTGGCCAAAGTGGTGGTTATAGCCCACAATCATCGACTTCATTCCGAGTCTTTTTACTAAATATTCGCGTACAAACTCTTCTGATGAAAGTCGTCTGAAATCTTCGTCGAACTTGATTACCAGCAGGTTGTCAATGCCGAGCCGCTCCAGCACTTCAGCCTTCTCATCGAGCGAGGTCAGCAGTTCCATCTTCTGGTCGGGGAATATCACCTGACGAGGGTGGGGGTCGAAAGTGATGACTACCGATTGTCCGCCTATGCGTTTGCTTTCGGCAATCAGGCTGTCGAGAATACGCCTATGACCGGTGTGCACTCCGTCAAACGACCCCAACGTAACCGCCGGACGGACAATATCATCTACACAGTCGAAATTGTGGAATATTCTCATTATAGTTGTTTTATTTACTGTTCTTTACGAAATAGGCTACCTTTTCCAGCAGTGTGATGATGTCATAATCCTCGACATATATTTCGGGCGGAAAATTCAGATAAACCGACGTGAAATTCAGAACACCCTTAATCCCCGAGTCGATAATCGTAGGCACTAAAAGTCGAGCTTCACTTGAGGGCAGACACAGAATCAACATTCTGATATTTTGTGCCTTGACCTCTTGTTGCAAATCTTTGATGTCATAACATTTGACATCGTTCAACATTGCATTGATTTTTCGTTCGTCGTTGTCGAATGCGCAGACAATCTTCAGTTTCGAACGCTTGCCGGTGAAATATCTGGTAATGGCCTGTCCCAATTTACCCATACCGACTATGCCGACATTTATTATGCGGTCGTCATCGAGCACCTTGCCGATGAAATCGACCAGCACCTCGATGTCATATCCTCGTTTGTTGTCGCTCGAGAACCCGATGAGCATCAGGTCGCGACGCACCTGCACAGCTGTGATGCCGAGTTTTTCGGCCAATGTATGCGAAAACAGGTGAGTTCTGCCGTTATCTTTCAGTCTCAGCAGTACGCGGCGGTACTCGCTGAGACGTTCTATTGTTTTTTCGGGAATCAGATTTTCCGAAGTCATATTACCTATTCCGAATTTATTTTGCCAATTCGGTCAGCAATCGTGCCATATCTTGTTGCATCTGTCGAGCGCACTCTCCGGCTACGTTAGCAAAATTTTCGCTTTTGTCGGCGTAGATAATTGCGCGTGAAGAGTTCACCAGCAATCCGCAGCGGCTGTTCATACCATAGCGTGCTACCTCTTCCAGACTGCCGCCTTGTGCTCCTACGCCCGGAACCAGCAGGAAGTGGTTCGGAACTATTCTGCGCACATCGCTCAGCATTGCTGCCTGAGTTGCGCCTACTACGAACATTGTGTTATCCTCATTGCCCCAAGATGCAGCCTTTTCGAGTACCTGTTCGAAAACGAATCTGCCATCTTCCAATTTGCTCAATTCGAAGTCCGCAGCCGAACCGTTTGATGTGAGTGCCAGAATTACAGCCCAGCGGTTGTCATATTCGAGGAACGGAGCTACGGTATCCTTGCCCATATACGGAGCCAACGTTACACCGTCTACGTCCATTTTTTCGAAGAATGCCTGAGCATACATCTTTGAAGTATTTCCGATATCGCCACGTTTTGCATCGGCGATGATGAATATTTCGGGATAGTTTTTGCGAATGTAATCGACTGTCTTTGCGAGAGTATTCCAGCCTTCGGTGCCCATTGCTTCATAGAACGCAGCATTTGGTTTGTATGCTACGGTGTATGGCGCAGTTGCGTCGATAATCGCCTTGTTGAATTCAAATGCAGGGTCTTCTGCTGTCAACAAGTGCTGTGGAATCTTTTTCAGGTCTGTATCCAGACCGACACACAAGAATGATTGTTTCTCGGTAATACGAGCAAATAATTCGTTTGCAGTCATTTATGTCGAGTTTGGAGTTTATATACTAATTATTTTCGCTTGCTTTGAGGCGTTCTGCATTTTCGGCTACCTGCAGAGCGTCGAGTATTTCTTGGATTTCACCGTCCATAATTGCACTCAAATTATAGAGTGTCAAGTTGATACGGTGGTCAGTAACACGACCTTGCGGGTAGTTGTAGGTACGGATTTTTGCTGAACGGTCGCCCGTAGAAACCATAGTTTTACGTTTGCTTGCGATTTCGTCCATATACTTTTGGTACTCGATGTTGAACAAACGGGTACGCAACTCTTCCAGCGCCTTGTCGAAGTTTTTCAACTGAGATTTTTGGTCTTGGCATTGTACTACGATACCCGACGGAATGTGTGTCAAGCGGATAGCCGAGTATGTAGTGTTGACACTCTGACCACCCGGGCCTGATGCGCAGAACGTATCCTTGCGGATATCTTCCATTCTGAGGTCGATATCGAACTCTTCTGCTTCGGGCAATACTGCCACTGATGCAGCCGAGGTATGAACACGACCTTGAGTTTCGGTTTGCGGAACACGTTGCACGCGGTGTACGCCCGATTCGTATTTCATTACTCCGTAGACGCCGTTGCCTGTAACCTTAACCACGATTTCCTTGTAACCGCCAGATGTACCCGGACTTTCGTTGTTGATTTCATATTTCCAGCCTCTCTTTTCGATGTACTTCTGATACATACGGAACAAGTCGCCTGCAAAGATTGCAGCCTCGTCGCCACCCGTACCTGCGCGGATTTCGAGGATAGCATTTTTTGCATCTTGCGGGTCAGCCGGAATAAGCAGAATTTTGATTTCGTCTTCGAGTTCTGCGAGTTTTGGTTCGATTTCGTCGATTTCGATTTTAGCCATCTCTCTCATCTCCTCGTCTTTTTCCGTAGCCAGAATATCTTTGGCTTCGGTGAGGTGATTCCACAGAGTGCGATACTTGTCGCTGGCAGCCACCAGAGGTTCGAGTTCGCGATACTCACGACCAAGTTGAGCGAATCGTTTTCCGTTCGCAATTATCTGAGGGTCGGTCATTTGTTGACCAATCTCTTCGTATTTGAGTTTGATGCCGTCGAGTCTTGACAGCAAGGAATTTTCCGCCATTATATTAAATTTTTTGCAAAGGTATGAAATTTTTGATTACTATACACTGAGAGTCTATTTTTTGTTCGATTTCTTTTGGATTTAAGTTGTTATTTATATTTTGCAATACTGATAACAGTCTATAATTAACTAAAACGAACAGTGTGTATGAAAAAATTTTTCTTTTTAATTTTCTTTTTGGGGATAATGGTGTTACAAGCCAGTGCTCAAAGAATGTACATCTTCCCCAAGGTCATCAAACAAGGTGATTCTGTATTGGTTGCCGTTATTTGGAGAGGATTTCCTGAATACAGTGTTGCTGAAATGCCTGGTCTTTATACTCCATCTGAAAAGGATAAAAAGAACGGTAGCTTTGCGTTTTATGCTTATCCCAAAGCAACAAGAAGTTTTGATATCGCAGCAACTTATTCAGACGGAGGGGGTGTTAAACCTTTGACTTATACATCGGCTAAAAAACGGAATGATACATTCGATTTGAGGTACTACACTATTGTTGTTATTGATGATAATGGAAATGAAGTGCGAGATTCTTTGTCTGACATACCAAATTCGGAAATGAAATTACGGAGTTTCGAATTGCCATTAAATGGTAAAGATAGGCAAGAGATAAATGAAGAATGGAAAAAGGCGAAAAGTGTCTTGAAACTAAATTACCCTTATATCAATCCTCAAGACGGATTTCTTAAGTCTGATGATAAAGAGAATAAAAATTTGAAGAAATAAAGATTGGATAATTGTTTCAAAAAATAAGCAAACGACTGAAGGACTTTATGTAGGCTGTAGTCTTTCGGTCGTTTTTTTCGTTGTGATAGAAATAAAATAACTCGCCAGCAAATAATTTTGTGTGAATGGTTGTTATCTTTGTGCTGAAATTATTTTGAAGAAAAACAATGAAAAAACTTGTGGTATTTACGGGTGCCGGAATGTCGGCAGATAGCGGTCTGAGCACGTTTCGCAACTCGGACGGGCTTTGGGTTAATCGTCGGGTTGAGGATATTTGTACGCCCGAGGCGTTGGTGCACAACCGCGCAGATGTGATAGATTTTTATAATCAGCGTCGTCGAGATGCGCTGGCTGCTACACCCAACGCAGGCCATTATGCCATCGCAACTCTGGAAAAATATTTCGAAACATACGTCATTACTCAGAATGTTGATAATCTGCACGAACGCGCCGGCTCGACAAATGTAGTCCACCTGCACGGAGAATTGACAAAATTGTGCAGCTCGCGAAATACCGAAGATTTTATCCCAATCGACGGTTGGGAACAGAAACTCGATGAGCGACACCCAGATGGCTCGCTGCTGAGACCATACATTGTATTCTTTGGCGAGTCGGTGCCAATGTTTGATAAGGCAGCAAAAATAGCAGCTCAGGCCGACCTGATGGTCGTAATCGGTACGTCATTGGCAGTCTATCCCGCAGCATCGCTGTTGTTTTATGCTCCGCACGAGGCTCCGGTGTGGCTCGTAGACCCGGGCGAACCGTCGCTCGTTGGTGTGCGGAATCCGCTGACTCATATCAAAAAACGCTCGGCAGAGGGTACGCCCGAACTGGTCGAAATGCTGATTAATGGCGCTGCGGAGAAATAAATAGAAAGAAAAAGCTGAAAAATTTTGCAGAATAGAGAAAAAGGAGTACCTTTGTGGCCTATTTTGTATTAACGGAAATAACTGAACGAAATGAAAATCTGCGAAATCACAGGTAAAGTGGCGATGGTGGGACACAACGTATCTCACTCTAACGTCAAAACCAAAAGACGTTTCAGTCCGAATTTGAGAACGAAACGTTACTTCCTCGAAGAAGAAGGTCGCTGGGTTACTTTGAAAGTATCTGCGGCAGGTATGAGAACTATTAACAAAAAGGGTCTTGCAGCTGCTCTGAAAGAAGCAAAAGCTCCCGCTAAAATCTACTAAGAGCGATGGCAAAGAAAGGTAATCGTGTTCAGGTCATTCTCGAATGTACCGAACAAAAGGAGAGTGGAGTACCAGGAATGTCAAGGTACATCACAACTAAAAACAAAAAGAACACTCCGGACAGATTGGAACGTAAAAAATACAATCCTTATCTGAAGCGAGTAACTGTTCACCGTGAAATTAAATAATCGTTAGGTTATGGCAAAGAAAGTAGTCGCAACACTGAAAACTGGTAACGGTAAGGCCTTTACCAAGTGTATTAAGATGGTGAAATCGGAAAAAACCGGTGCTTACGCATTCAAAGAAGAAATCGTAGCAAACGAAGAGGTTAAAGATTTTTTCGCTAAGAAATAGTCGTTTTTCCGCATCTTAATACAAAAAGCCTTTTTTAATTAAAAGGCTTTTTGTATTTTTGTTCGGTTATATTTAAGACAAAAATTGTTATGGGCATATTCAATTTCTTCTCGAAAGATAAAAAGACTCAGGAAAAAGAGAATCGTCAAAATCTCAACAATGGACTCGAAAAGAGCAAACAGAGCATCTTTTCTAAAATCGGGCGCGCAATAGCCGGAAAATCCAAAGTCGATGACGAAGTATTGGACAATCTTGAGGAGGCTCTGATTACCTCGGACGTGGGCGTAGAGACTACGCGCCGAATAATCGAGCGAATAGAAAAACGTGTGGCGAGGGATAAGTATTTGAATACAAGTGAGTTGAATTCTATCTTAAGAGAAGAAACAGCTTCGATGTTGTCAGAGAACAAGTCTGAGGAGCTGACACCGCTTGGGTTTAATTTCGAATCGAAGACCCCGTACGTAGTAATGGTGGTCGGCGTGAACGGCGTGGGTAAGACTACGACAATCGGTAAGTTGGCAGCGCGCCTTGTGGCCGAAGGAAAAAAGGTTTACATTGGTGCAGCGGATACGTTCCGCGCAGCAGCTATCGACCAGTTGCAGGTTTGGGCAGACCGCTCGGGAGCTACGCTTGTGCGCCAGCAGATGGGCTCGGACCCCGCGTCTGTAGCATTTGATACGCTTTCGTCGGCAAAGGCTAACGGTGCAGATGTGGTGTTGATTGACACTGCGGGACGTCTGCATAACAAGATTAATCTGATGAACGAGTTGACCAAGATTCGCAACGTGATGCAGAAGGTGGTGCCCGATGCGCCACATCAGGTTATGTTGGTATTGGACGGCTCGACGGGTCAGAACGCCTTTGAACAGGCTCGTCAGTTTACACAGGCTACGCACGTTACGTCGTTGGCTATTACGAAACTTGACGGTACGGCTCGCGGTGGGGTAG
>JAZOQL010000099.1:0-7036 GCA_045656065.1 Rikenellaceae bacterium
AAAAAATGCAGGCAGCACTCGCCTCAATGTTCAAAGGGACAGGACACCAAAATGCCTACTTCCCGCTGTTTATTCCAAGGTCGTACTTCTCAAGAGAGGCTAACCACGTAGACGGTTTTGCTAAGGAGTGTGCCGTAGTTACACACTACCGACTCAAAAACGACCCCGACGGCAAGGGCGTAATCGTAGACCCCGATGCTAAACTCGAAGAAGAACTGATTGTAAGACCTACTTCGGAAACTATTATCTGGAGTACATATAAAAACTGGATTCACTCATACCGCGACCTGCCTATTTTGTGCAACCAATGGGCAAACGTAGTGCGCTGGGAGATGCGTACCCGTCTGTTCCTCAGAACTGCCGAGTTCTTGTGGCAAGAGGGTCACACTGCACACTCAAACCGCGAGGAGGCTATCGAAGAGATGTGGCGTATGATTCGCGTCTACCAAAAATTCGCAGAAGAGTATATGGCTATGCCCGTAGTCGTAGGTCACAAATCTGACAGCGAACGTTTTGCAGGTGCTGAAGATACAATGACTATCGAAGCTCTGATGCAAGATGGTAAGGCATTGCAATCGGGTACATCACACTTCCTTGCACAAAACTTTGCTAAGGCATTCGATGTGCAGTTTACAAATAAAGAGGGCAAATTAGAGTATGTTTGGGCAACATCTTGGGGTGTATCGACACGTCTGATGGGTGCGTTGATTATGGCACACTCGGATAACAACGGTCTGTTGATTCCTCCGAAGTTGGCTCCGATTCAGGTAGTTATGATTCCTATCTACAAGGGCGAAGAGGAACTGAAGGCTATCCTCGAAAAGATGGACCAAATGGCTGCCGAGCTGAAACAACGTGGCATCAGCGTGAAAATCGACGACCGCGACAATGTACGTTCGGGCTTCAAGTTCTCGGAATACGAACTCAAGGGTGTGCCCCTGCGTATAGCAATGGGTCCGAGAGATTTGGCTAACGGTACGGTTGAGATTATGCGTCGCGACACGCTCCAAAAGCAGACCGTAGCGGCTGAAGGAATCGCTGACCTGGCCGTTGAACTGATGGACGAAATCCAAAAGGGAATCTTCGCTAAGGCGTTGAAATTCAGAGAAGATAACACTACTAAGGTAGATACATACGAAGAGTTCAAACAGGTATTGGAAACAAAAGGTGGCTTTATTTTGGCACACTGGGACGGAACTCCGGAAACAGAAGCAAAAATTAAAGAGGAGACCAAAGCTACGATTCGTTGTATTCCGGTCGATGGCGACGATACTCCGGGCGTTTGTATGGTTACAGGCAAACCGTCAGCTCGCCGCGTACTCTTCGCAAAGGCATACTAATCAGTATCGTACTTCATAAACACGACCGCCCGGCTCTCACAAGTCGGGCGGTTGTTTTTCACCACCCTGCTCACACCGCATCGTAGCGCAGATTTGAAAAGATTTTAGAAAAAAAATATTGATAAATATTTTGAAATTTAAGATGAAATTCATATATTTGAAGTGTTAAATTTCAAAAATAAAAAGTTATGAAACGTAAATTTTTCTCGGCTCTGTTGAGCTTTATGATGTTGCTATTGCTATCTTGCGTAACTGATAGTTTTGCACAATCTGTCCGTCGTGGAGAAGTTCCAAGAAAGCCTAAACGTTCGGCAAAGGTTGATGTGACAAATAAACGAAAACCTACGGGCAAGCCTCTTAAAACTCAGCAACAGATGTTTGAAGAGTTTTCAAGACCCGAAGGCTTGGAAACTATGACAGGTGCGATAGAACGTAGATATATTCAGAAAGGAGATTCTGTCAGACTCAAAATATATTTCTCGAATCGCATTATTGAGCATATAAGCGTAGATGGCGTGAGTACAACACAACAAGATGTTATCAAGGGTGTTTTTATTCCAACAATAAAACCCGATACATCAAAGGTTATTTCTGCAAGGGTTAAACACATAAGCAATGACCCTACAAAGCCTGGTATGGAGCATTTTGTTAGTTTTATAGTGTTGGTTTTTGACTCTGAAGAGTATCAGAAAGTTGATGCCAAGGTTAAAGAGTTTGAAGCTGCGGGTGATGCTGCAGGTCGAGCTGCCTACCTGAGAAGTCTGGAAGGAGACCTTCATTCGAAATTGAAATTCTAATAAATTGGATTTTGAGTAGATACTAACCGCCCGGCTCTCACAAGTCGGGCGGTTGTTTTCTATCCAGCAATATTGAGGGCTAATACATCGGAAGTTTGTATATGAAGCCGACAGATACTCGCTGGGTGTGGTAATTTCGGGCATTGAACAATTCCTTGGCTCGGTCGGAGAAGTCGTAGCTGCGACCTACAAAGCAGGCGAAGAAATGCAGATTGCTCCTTTCCTGCGGGTAATACTCAATGCCGCCCAAGTAACCTAACGCAGTGCGATATCTGCCACGCTCCATCTGGTCAAACGACTTGAACACAGATGCCGTCTCGTACATACCCTTAGCAAAGAGTGTCAGGTGCGGCGATACCCTATAATTAACCTTACACAACAATGTGCGATAGTTCGTATTCAGAGCCGTTACACCGTCGAGGTAATCCGACGCAAAACTCGAAATGATGCGCTTGCGGTCAATATCCTCGCGCGAGAGCATAAAGTCGATATAGGCTTGAAAACAACCTAAGTCAAGTTGCTGACCTGCTGCGAAGTAGTACATATTTCGGCTGTGCGACTGATTGGCTATCGTAGCCGACCATCTCAACTTGAGCAGTCCGTCCCAAAAGGCTGCATTCCAATTCAGCGTATAGGCCAATGATATGTCGCTCGGTTTTATTTCATAAGGCAGCGCTCCGTAAGTTTCGTCAAATGAGCCGTTTCGCGAGTTGAGAACCTGCACCAACAGCTCCTGACTATCGCTGAACCTGAATCCGAACGTGACGCCAACCATAAAGTTTGACATATATTCAATCATATCACAATACTCGTATATGTCGATTGGGTTCTGGTCGAACTCGAAACCACCATAGGCAGCACACTGCTTACCCGCAAAGAGCGAAAAGGTCGGAGTCATTCGATAACCCACTGCTGCGTAGTCAATCGACGTCGGCTGATTCTCGTGCGCCAGCGGTGTATTCGCGCGGTTGAGCCTCTGTCGCCAACGATAATAAATCTTATCATTGATATCTCCGACAGCCTCGATTCGCAACTGACGAGTGTAAAAGCCACTCTGTTCGGTCGAGCCTTCATACATATTCAGGTCGAAGGAGTTTTGTGTATTGAGATAGAGATTAAACCGGTTACTCTTCTTCTCAATAGCAGTAAGACGCTGGAATAGTGATTGTTCGCTCTTGCGATAGTGCATCTGCTGAGCAAACGATTGGCTGCAAACAAGCAGTGCAATCAGTAAATAAATTTTTTTCATACTCGCTATGGTTTATTAATACTGCATAAAATATTCCTGAATTTTGTGCCAGTCGTTGGTCTTGGTCAGAGCCAACATCAACAAAATGCGCGACTTCTGAGGATTCAACTCCTGCGAGGCAATAAACTGATACTGTGCATCATCGACCTCGGCATCAAGCGTCACAGGACCGCTGGGCACACGCGTAGAACGTACCACCTGAATGCCCGCCTGACGAGCTGCGGTAAGTCGCGGAAAGATATTTTTGTGGATATTGCCGTTGCCGACTCCGGCGTGAACAATACCCTTATAACCATTGTTAATCAAAGCATTAACAGCTTCGGGCTGCACTCCTGAGTAGCTATAGACAATACCGACCTTAGGCAGCGAAATCAGTCCCGTAACATCGAATATAGACTTGGCAGTGTGCAATTTTTCGCTAATCATATTGTAGTAAACCTTGCCGTTATTGACATAACCCAATGCTCCCGAGTCAGGCGACTTAAATGTTTCGACCGAAACGGTATTTGTCTTTGTAGCACCGTGAGCACCAAGCACTTGTCCATTCATTGCAATCAGCACTCCCTTGCCGTATGACTCCTTATCACCAGCAACAATTACCGCGTTGTACAGATTCAGCGGCCCATCGGCACTCATCGAGGTCGAGGGGCGCATCGCACCGGTCAGCACTACGGGTTTGTCGCTCTTGACTGTCAGGTTCAAAAAATAGGCAGTCTCCTCCATCGTGTCCGTTCCGTGTGTTATGACAATACCATCGACATCGCCTCGGGAGAGCAGCTCGTTGATGCGTTTGGCAAGTTTCAGCCACACCTGATCGTTCATATCCTGCGAGCCGATTCTGACGATTTGCTCCTCGGTGATGTTTGCAATCTGGCGCAGCTGGGGCACAGCCCTGACCAGCACATCAATGCCTACGGCGCCAGCGGTGTAGTTGGTCTGCGTAGCCGACTGCCCCGCACCAGCAATGGTTCCGCCCGTAGCCAGAATATAGATATTAGGCAGTCGGTCGGCTGCCGAAACTACTGTGGCAGTGAATAATACTACCACCATCAAACAGAACTTTGTAAAAAATAGTTTTTTCATAATTTAAAAATTTTATTAATAAAGAGTTATCAGTAAAAGGCCGACTGCTACGGAAACCACGGTAGCCACAAGTCCCGGCCGCATAAACGAGTGATTCAGAATAAACTTACCGATTCGAGTAGACCCTGTGCGGTCGAAGTTTATGGCAGCCACGAGAGTCGGATAATTTGGAATGAAAAAATAGCCGTTCACTGCGGGAAAGAGCGCAATGAGCAACATCGGACTCAACCCTAACGCAATACCCAGCGGCATAAATGCCCTGACCGTAGCCGCTTGAGAATAGAGCAAAATCGACATCACAAACAGAGCCAACCCAAACAACCACGGCATCTGAGTCACTATCTGTTCAACTGCGGGTTTTATCTCTGAGAGGTTTCCCTGAATGAACGTATCCCCCAGCCACGCGATGCCGAAGATTGCCACAACAGCCTGCATACCAGCCGAAAAGACCGACGAATGAGCAACCTTCTCGCCTGTGACTCTACACGAAAGCATTATCACTGCTGCAGCCGACAACATCACAATCTCAATCAACGAAGGCATATCCAACCGCACCACAGAACCAGCAACCAAAAACTCAGGCCGCAGCGTCTCGACCGACCCCAGCATAACAATGACAACCATTGCTGACATAAAAATCAGTATCGACCCTATAGCTCGGCGCTTATGTTCGACCGCTGTCGTCGAATGGTCGGACTTTACCAGCTCGCCAGAGTTCACTCGGCGCTGATACTCAGGGTCGTCTGCGAGATTCTTGCCACTGCGCAGCGACAACAGCGCTCCGACCACTACCCCTATCAATGTCGACGGAACGGTTACAGAAAGAATATCCCACAGCGTAATGCCCGTTCCGCTCAACAGTGCCAGCAGCGCAACCGTAGCCGCCGAAATCGGACTTGCCGTAATTGCCTGTTGCGATGCTATGACCGCTATGCCTAACGGGCGCGAGGGACGCACTCCCGTCTCGGTAGCTACCTCGGCAATGACCGGCAGAACCGAATATGCTACGTGTCCCGTACCCGCTAAAAAGGTGAACAGATAAGTCACTGCCGGACTCAGTAGCGTAATCTGGTGGGGGTGGCGCCTCAGCAGTCGCTCTGCCCAGCGAACCATAAGGTTGAGCCCGCCCGAGGACTGCATCGCAGCTGCCGCCGAAATAACAGCAGCAATCATCAACATCACATCGATGGGTGGCTGTGTAGGCCTGAGCCCGAACAGAAAGGTCAATACCCCTAAACCTATGCCGCCCGTAACTCCGAGTCCTACACCACCCAATCTTGCTCCTACGATAATGGCAGTCAGCACAAAGGCTATTTGAAGAAGCATTGTTTTTTAGGCTTTAGCGATTTTCCACAATTTGGTGTATTCCTCGAGAATGGCTGTTATTGCGGTGCCTATCTTTTCGTAATCCTCGCGATTGAGATTTGCCAACGACACCCTCACCGACCATTGAGGTCCATCGAAACCGCTGCCGTTGAGCAGCACAACACAGGTCTGCTCGGCAAGCCGCACCAGAAAATCCAGCGGATTGTAGTTGTCCTTAAGGTATTGGACAAACTCCCGACCGTAGAGTCGCTCGGCCCAGAGCGAAATGTCAATCTCCGAGTAGTAGCCAGCCCTCAGCGGATCGTCCTCGAGCGTGAATCCCGTAGCCGCCCACAGAGTCGACAATCTGCCTCGAATCATACTCTGCATCTGCTTGCGGTAGCTCTGTCGCCCGTCGAGCAGTGACGACAATGCCATAAGAGTCATCTGCATCTGCTGGGGAGTTGAGAGTCCCGCAGTATGGTTCAGTGCTACGAGTCGGCTGTCTGCCACGAGTCGGTCGATGAATGCTATTTTTTCGGGCTCGAGGGTGATTGTTTCGTATCGCTCGACGAGTTCTGCGCGCTGTTGTTCTGGCAATGATGCTATCATTCGGTCGAAGATATTATTGCGATTAAGTGCAATGACAGCCAGCCGCCAGCCTGTGGCTCCGAAATATTTTGAGAACGAGTAGACCCCTATGGTATTTTCGGGCAGCTCGGCCATCAACGACCTGAATCCATTTATGTACGGCGCATAGACATCATCGGTGAGAATCATCAAATTGGGATTATCCACCCGGACAATATGTTTAATCCGCTCGATGGTATCTGGTGCGATTGCGTATGAGGGTGGATTGCTCGGATTGACCGTGAACAACATCTTGATTGAGGAGTCCCTGAGTTTGTCAATTTCCGAGTCGGGGTACTGCCAGGTGTGCAATCCATTTTCGCTGCGCGCGGTGGCGTTAATCCTCACTACATCAAAGGCGAATCGACTGAGATTGGGAATCTCGATATAGGGCGTGAATATCGGAGTCATCAACGCTATGCGGTCGCCTCGCTTGAGCAGATGATTTGCTTGCAGCGAATCAAATATATAGCACATCGCAGCCGTACCACCCTCGGTAGCAAAGAGGTCAAACGGCTCATCAAACGTTTTTCCGTCGCATAACTCCGCAGCTAAATACCTTTGCAGCACAGGTTCGCAGCAATTCAAAATTCTGTCGGGCATAGGATATTGGTCGCCAATTACGGCCTCGA
>JAZOQL010000100.1:0-7216 GCA_045656065.1 Rikenellaceae bacterium
GGTCAAGTACCTGAGCAGTACCTGTTTTACCAGCAACACTATAATAGTCGTTCTTCAACAACTTGGCTGTACCGTCATTGATAACACCCTCGAGACAAACCTTTGCACTGTCTATTGTCGCCTGAGAACAAATTTTTTCAATGAGAGTTCGCGGTTTGAAGGTCTTAACGGGATTTCCATAGCTGCGCAACTCGCTCACAATCATCGGAGTTACCATCTTGCCATTGTTGGCAATAGTGTTATACAGCGCCAAAACCTGAAGCGGCGTGATGTACACAAAATAACCATAGGATATTTTATTCAGCGAGATGCCGCTCCACAACTCGCTTTTGGTATCGTAAAGGATTGTGTTGCGTGTGCCATCAATCTGAAATTGCAAATCGGTATCAATGCCGAGCTTGCGCAACTTGTCAATAAACTCTTGTGGATTCTTTTTGTAGGCTCTGGTTACAGCCTTTGCAAACCCGATGTTAGATGACAACTCGAATATTCCCCTCAGGGTCTGAAGCCCATATCCGTGAGTGTCGTACTCTAAAAATCCGTTCACTTTGTCACTTCCGTGCTTGCTTGTGTATATCGTATCGGACAGGGTCATCTTGCCATCTTCGAGCAATACCAACAGCGAAGCAAGTTTTATGGTCGACCCCGGCTCCATTCGCTGACCCAGCGCGTGGTTGAAATCCTCGACGAGTCGGTCGCCCTTGCGAGTAATGTTGGACATAGCCAGAATTTTACCCGTCTCGACCTCCATAAGTATAGCTGTACCCCAATCGGCCTGCTGCTCCATAATCTGACGACGCAGGCTTGCATCAGCAACGTCCTGTATATCAACATCTATCGTAGTGACAACATCTACGCCGTTGACCGGCTCGGTGTTGTGTTCGTCTGGTTCGGGCACCCTGAATGACCCCGATACCTTTCTCATTTTCGACCAACCCGGCTTTCCCTTCAGCTCTTCGTTAAAGGACATCTCCAATCCCGACCCCTTCTCGAAAACATTGACATTACCAATGGTTCTCGAGGCCATCGACCCGTGAGGCAGAATGCGCCTGGTTGATTGTATTACAATAAGCCCCGAACGTCGACGACCATTCTCCCAGATAGGGAATTTCATCAGACGACTCATCTCGGTGTAGTTCACCTTGCGAGGAATAATCTTTGCATAACGATTTTTGCGCGGATTCTGCATACACCCCCTGATGTATTGCTCATACTGAGCCGCAGACCTGTCACCGAACATTCGCGAAAGACTGTCAGCCAACTCCGGAACATAATCTCTTTTTGTTCGGGGATTGTAGAACAGCGTATCAATAATCCCATCTGAGGCAAAGTCCATTCTGAACTCATACATCGGGACTGAGGTCGCCAACACTCGCCCATCGGCTGCCAAAATATTGCCACGCTGAGCCTCGACCGTATCCATAACGTAGACCAGCTTGTCAGCCGCAGAACGATAGTCGCTCGACTTTGGGCCATACTGTGTCCACAAGATGCTGATCACGATAAACAATCCGAGTATAAAAAACACCATAAAGATGCCGTACATACGTTTAAATCGCACTTCCGACTGCTCGTGTTGTGTATTTCCAACTATTTTCTCTTTCATTTTTCTACAATTTTAGGGGGCACGACCGATTCTTCCAATTCGATACCTCGCTCTTGACATCTCTTCAAAATCGAGCTACGCTGCATATCCTGCATCTTTTGAGCATTGATTGTCATAGCCTTTGAGCGCAACTCCTTAACCTGTTCGGTGAGTCGGCTATGCTTGCGGTGCTGAGCATTCATTGCAAAGCCGTTGAAAATATATATGATTGCGAGTATGGTCACAAACACAATATAAGGCAACATAGATTTGGCCTCGCCAGCAATGTAATTGCCTAAAAATATATTCAGAATAGAACGGCTCTTTCGCTGAGCAGACTCTGTTGTATTGTCGTCTGAGTCAAAATACTCAGATTCAGGATCAAATGAATCATCATACGGCTCGTCTATCTCAGGCTGAGTGCTCTCTGCAACCGGCTCTGGCTCGTAATTTCTGCCGACAACTTCTATTTCTATATCCTTATATCTGTCATTCATAGCTGTTAGAGTTTTATTGCACAACGCAGTTTTGCGCTGCGAGAACGTGTATTTTGCTCCTGTTCGGCCGCATCTGGCACGATAGGCTTGTTGTTGAACACCTCAAGTGGAGCCTCGACCCGTCCGTAGAAATCCTTCACAGGCGTACCATCAAAGTTCCCCGCACGCATAAAATTCTTCACCAGACGGTCCTCGAGCGAGTGGTAGGTTATTATCACGAGTCGGCCTCCGGGACGCAATATGCGCGTAGCCTGCTCGAGCATCATCTTCAGAGCCTCAAGCTCGCCGTTGACCTCGATGCGTATGGCCTGAAACACCTGAGCCAAAAATTTATTTCGGTCTCCGCCTCGAGGGATACAAGGCTCAACTGTTTCGAGCAAATCGTTGATAGTCTGCAACGTAGCCGTATCTCGACGCTTAACGATTGCACGAGCTACTCTGCCCGCCTCCTTCAGTTCGCCATACTGACGCATTATACTGATCAGCGACTCCTCATCATACTCGTTCAACAGTTCGCGAGCCGAAAACTTAGCCTGCTGATTCATACGCATATCCAGCGGCGCATCAAATCTATATGAAAATCCTCGTGCCGCATCATCAAAGTGGTGTGACGATACGCCCAAATCCGCCAGCACAGCATCAACCGCCTCTACGCCCTCTGCCCGCAGACAACCGCGCATAAATCGGAAGTTGTTGCGTATGAAGGTAAATCGCTCGTCCTGAGGGACATTTGCTGCTGCATCAGCGTCTCTGTCGAATGAATACAGATGCGAATTTGCGCCCATTCGACGCAAAATCTCACGCGAATGACCGCCTCCGCCAAAGGTCAAATCAACATAGATTCCCCCATCGGCAAGCCCCATCAATTCGCAACTCTGCTCAAGTAAAACCGGAATATGATATGTTTCCATAATTGCAAAGGTAAATATTTTTTCGTTAAATTCCCCAATCGAAAATATTGTTCAGTATATCTCCGATTTCTCCGAACTTACGCGTAGTTTCGAGCAACCTCTGTTCCATCTGCTCGGGCGGGAGCATTACTCCCGACAACTCCTTGTGCTCAACAAGATATGCCGCGCCCAAATTGTGCAGCGCCATTGTCGCATCAATGAACTTAAGGTGCGTAGGCTCCTCGAGCATAAAGTTCAGCGCAGCCTTCCTATTGAGTACCATATCGTCTGGGATTGTAGCTCCGAACTCATCTTCAACCCCCATATTAGCCAACAAACACTTTTTTTCATTGAAGAATTGCTCGTCGACGTACTGCTCGACAACCGCACATCTGCCCGTAGCCGTAACCACTGCGTCAGACTCGCTCAAGACCTCAACAACCCGCCGAGCATCTCTGTAATCGACCACCTGATGACACAGCGCTCGATACTTAGGCGAAAGAGTCGCAGGGTCGGTAACCACATTTATGCAGGCTCCGAGGCTGTGCGCCTGAAGAATTATCCCGCTGCCGACCTTCCCGCTGCCAAAGATGGTGAGCCGCACTCCACTCCAATTGCGGTATCCCAACTCAGCCATCGCCCGAAAGTAACCATCGCCCGTACCCAAAATGGTCTCGATGCGCTTGATGATTCCGCTATCGGCCATAAATACCCGAGCACCAAGTTCCTCGTACTTGGGCACTCCGCTGCGAGTCAGCTCGACATAACCGTAGCGAGACTCCACACCCGAAAAAACGGCTCCGCAGTCCATCACCACATCGTACCTCCGGCCACACTCACTCGGAGCCACAACCTTAACTCCGCCCTCTCTGAGGAACTCAACGACCGACTCATCGCGCGAAATCTCGTCCGAAATTCCCACCTCCAGCTCGGCACCAGCAGCAAGCAGAGCAGCATACTTCAACAGCGTATTTCTGAACACCGGCGTCGAATCCAATATCCTGAGCCCAGCCAAAGGTCGACTCACAGCCCAACTCTCTATCTGTTCGTGCAGCGTAGGATACTGCGTCTTGTTGTAGCATTCAGAAACCTTTCCCAGCAAATCTTCAGTGCGCATTTTTCTCATTTTTAAACCGTAAAGATAATACATTTTATCATACAAACGAAAATGCCATTATCCCTGCATTTTCTACAATAGCCTAAATGTCAATGCATTAGTAAAATAACTATACCTATATAAAATAAAAATATAGCGCTGTGGGGCAATTATATTCAAAAAAATTCGTAACTTGCGGCGAAAATGTGCCAACAAAAATAACTTGAAAATTAATTAATAACACACATTAAAACGTATGAAAATGAAATTTTACGGAGTGTTGATGCTCGTGATGGGACTCGCACTCAATTTGTCTGCTCAAATCAACCTGAGCGACAAACTTCAGATGGACCCACAAATCCGTATGGGTAAACTGAAAAACGGAATGTCTTACTACATTCGTCACAATCAAGAACCCAAACAACGTGCAGAGTTCTACATTATGCAGAACGTAGGTGCGTTGCTCGAAAACGACGACCAAGATGGTCTCGCACACTTCCTGGAACATATGTGTTTCAACGGAACACAAAACTTCCCGGGCAACGGCATCATCAAAACCCTCGAAAGACACGGTATCGAATTTGGCCGTAACATCAACGCTTACACAGCTCAAGATGAAACAGTGTACAACCTGAGCGATATTCCTGTAGACAAAGACCCGAAACTTATTGACACCTGCTTGATGGTGTTGAGAGACTGGTCTCACTATCTGGTACTCAACGAAAAAGAAATCGACTCAGAACGTGGCGTTATCAGCGAAGGGTGGCGTACTCGCAACTCAGCAAGCTCACGCGTTAGAAACCAAATCTGGGGAACTTTGTTCGAAGGTTCAATCCGCGCTAACCGCGACGTTATCGGTAAACTTGACGTTATCCAAAACTTCAAATACCAAACATTGCGCGACTTCTACCACGATTGGTACCGCACTGACCTGCAAGCTATCGTAGTAGTAGGTGATATCAACGTAGACGAAATCGAAGCTAAAATCAAGGCTATCTTCTCAGATATTCCTGCAGTTGAAAATCCGAAAGTTCGTCCGTTCTTCGAAATCCCGGCTCGTAAAGACATCGGTTATGTTTGCGCTACTGACAAAGAGTTGACTACATCTTCAGTAACTATGTACTCAATCGTTCGCGATCAAGACTCAAAAGATGTTGCAAGCCTGAAAGAAAACTTCATCAACTCGATGTACAACTCGATGTTGAACTCTCGTATCTCAGAAAAAATCACAAAAGGCGACAAGAACCTGCTCAAAGGTGGTGCTGGTATGCAAGGTTTGGTTCGCGGTTACAGAACATACGTAGTTCAAGCTGCTTGCAGACCTAACTGCGGTGTCGCTGCATTCGAAAGCGTGTACGAAGAAGTTGAACGTGCAAAACGTTTCGGTTTCAACAAATCTGAGCTCGAACGTCTGAAAAAGAACTACATCACAAGCCTCGACAACAGCTACAAACAAAAAGACAAAATCCACAACCGTACATTCGTAAACGAAATCAAAGACGTGTTTATGGAAGGTGGCATTTCGATGAACATCGAATACTACAACCCGCTGGCTAAGGCTTTGATTGAATCAATCACTGTAAACGACGTTAACGAATACGCTAAGAAGATTTTCACTAAAGAAAATATGGTTCTGATTGCACAAGGTCCTGCTGAAGGTGTAACTCACCCGACTAAAGAAGAACTCTTGGCTGCAATGGAAAAGGTTGAAAAATCTGAACTCACTCCGTTTAAAGACGAAGCTGCAGGCAACGACTTGCTCTCTGACGAATTGAAAGGTTCGAAGATTGTTAAAGTTGAAAAATTGCCGTTGCTGAATGCAGAAAAATGGACTCTCGAAAACGGCACTAAAGTTTACTATGCAAAAGCAGACTTCAACAAAGACAACATCTCACTGAGCTCATCAAGCTATGGTGGTACATCTACATACGGCGTTGACAAACTCGTTGCAGCAGGTCTGACTGACCAAGTTATGCCGGCATTCGGTTTGGGCGAATTTGACGCTATCTCTCTGAGAAAAGCATTGGCTGGCAAACAAGTTGGCGTTGGTGTTTCTATCAGCAGCTACAGCGAAGCAATCTCTGGTGCTTCAACTAAGGCTGACTTCGAAACTATGTTGAAACTCGTTTATATGCAGTTTGTTAAACCTCGTTTCGATGCTCAACAATTTGCTCTGATTATGGACCGTTCGGCTCTCCAACTCGAAGCTGCTCAAGGTCAACCTAACAAAATCATCAACGACTCTGTAGCTCTGATCTCTAACAACTACCACCCACGCGTATTCATCACTACTCCGGAAATGTTGCGCGCTGTGAAGATCGAAGACGTTGAAGCAATCTACCGCGATCGTTTCCAAGATGCAGGTAGCTTTAACTTCTTCTTGGTTGGTGATATCGAAGCTGACGAAGCTAAACCGCTGATTGAAAAATATATCGGTTCATTGCCTAACGTTGACCGCAAAGAATCTTGGGTTGACCACAAAATCAGACCTGCTAAGGGTACAACAACTCGCGATATCGACATCAAGTTCGCTACTCCGAAGGCTATCGTAAGCGTTGCATTCCACAAAGAAATGAAGGCTGAACCTGCTAACATTTTGAAAGCTAATATCCTCAGAGGTATCCTCGACTTGAGATATACAACAAATATCCGCGAAAAAGAGGGTGGTACTTATGGCGTATCAGTTCGCAACGGCTTCTCAAGAATCCCGGTTCAAAAGGCAACTATGGCTATGCAGTTCGAATGTGACCCGGCTAAAGCTGAACACTTGAAATCTTTGATCTACAAGGAAATCGAAGAAATCAAAGCTAACGGTGTTACTGAAGACGAAGTTCAAAATATCGTTAAGAACCTGCTCAAGAACCGCGAACAAGGCGTGAAATCTAACAAGTATGTTATCTCTGCTTTGACAGGCTATGTTCAAACAGGTGTTAATGACACTGACCCGAAAAACTTCGAAGACATCCTGAACAAGTTGACTCCGAAAGATATCCAGAAGTTTGCTAAGTCTATGTTCAACAAGAAGACTGACATCGTGGATATGATGTTCCGCACTAAATAACATTTAGTAACAGCAGATAAAAAACCTCGCACCTGAGTGGTGCGAGGTTTTTTTTGCTTGTCTTTCTTCCTGACAAAAAACTATTTC
>JAZOQL010000101.1:0-2646 GCA_045656065.1 Rikenellaceae bacterium
TCAAGCGCAGAGGATATGTCATTCCGGAAGATGTGCGTGCAGTCTGCCACGACGTGTTGCGCCACAGAATCGGACTCACATACGAAGCCGAGGCTGAAAACATATCAACCGAAGATATCATTACCGAAATCCTGAATAAAGTTGAAGTGCCCTAATAGCAACTTTTAAATACTCAGTCTATGGAAGAAAACAGTTCGGACATTCTGAAACAGGTTCGCAAAATAGAGATAAAGACCCGAGGGTTGAGCAATCAAATCTTTGCGGGTAAGTATCACAGCGCCTTCAAGGGTCGAGGTATGGCCTTCAGCGAGGTGCGCGAATATCGAATGGGCGATGATGTGAGAGATATCGATTGGAATGTCACTGCACGTAACCGTTCGCCGTATGTCAAGATTTTCGAAGAGGAACGCGAACTCACACTGATGTTGGTAGTAGACATCAGCGGCTCGCGTATGTTCGGTTCGGCCGATAAACTCAAGAAGAATATCATCACCGAGATTGCAGCTGTGTTGGCATTCTCAGCCTCAGAGAATAACGACAAAATCGGGTGCATATTTTTCAGCGACAAGATTGAGAAATTTATTCCACCGAAGAAGGGACGCTCGCACGTGTTGATGATAATCCGCGAACTGATAGACTTCAAACCCGAGAGTCAGGGTACGGACATTGCTCAGGCGGTGCGCTTTCTGACCGGCGCAATCAAAAAACGCTGTACGGCATTTGTTCTTTCGGATTTCATAGACAGCCACCGTTTCGAAGATGACCTGAAGATTGCATCGGGCAAACACGACATCGCGGGAATCAGAATCTATGACCCTCGCGAGCAGGAGATTCCCGATGTTGGCATCATCGAGTTGTGTGATGCAGAAACAGGACAGAGAGTTTGGTTCGACACGGGTTCGCGCCGAAATAGGGAATTGTATGCAGAAAATCGCAAAAAAATCGAGACCGAAATCGAAAATACACTGAAGCGTTGTCGAGTGGACAATGTCGCAATCTCGACCCAAGAAGACTATGTAAAATCACTGATTAAACTATTTGCCATCAGATGAGAAACATCAAAAGAGTTTTGATAATTGCATTGCTTTTGTTGGCCTTCACTCCCATTCAGGCTCAGACCAACAAGCCTGTGGTGAGTGCTACGTTCTCGACCGACAGCATAATGATTGGAGACCAATTCTATCTTGACATCAAAGTAGACAAGGACCAGACTCAGTACACCGAATTTCCTGTGGTGGGAGACACCTTAGTGCCTGGAATCGAGGTCATTGAAGAGTATCCGACAGATACGGTCGTTGATGGCAGAAACAGGACTCTCACAAAACGCTATCTGCTGACGTCGTTCGACCACGGCATCTATCAGGTCGAATACCCCGTATTGTACGTAGACAAGAACATCACAGATACTATTATCGCATTTACGGACAACATCTTGGTCAATACGTTTGAAATAGACACAACCAAGCAACAGATTCACGACATAAAGCCACCGCTGGATATGCCCGTCAAGTTTGGAGAATTTTCGGGCTATCTGCTTGTAACACTGCTGATAATCGGCGCCGTTGTTATGCTTATCATCTGGCTGGTGAAACGCTATAAGAATCGCAAACAGACTCTGGTTGTATCGAATAAACCGACCGAAGCTCCAGAGGTAATCGCAATCCGCGCGCTGGAAGAATTGCAAAACGAAAAATTGTGGCAAAACAATCGCCATAAACTCTACTACACGCGCCTGACCGACATCATTCGTACGTATATTGACCACAGATGGGATATAAACTCGATGGAGATGACCACATCACAGACTCTCGAGGCTGTGAAAAAACTCATTCCAGAAGATGCGAAGTCACAGTTGAGCCGATTGCTCACAACGGCCGACTACGTCAAGTTCGCAAAATACACACCCGATGTCGAAGATAACGAAATGAGTTGGAACGATGCCTATTTCTTTGTGGAACAGACAAAAGCACAAGTTGTTGAAGAAGAAATCCCACAAAGCGAAAATCAATAATCACAGAGCAAAATGAAACGATACCTTATAATATTAATCGTAATATTCTTTGCCGGCATAAGCGATGGGTGGGCACAGAAATACCCCGAACGCCGCGTAGTCAGAGCCGGCAACAATCACTTTAAAAAGGGCAACTACACCGAGGCCGAAGTAGATTACAAGCGCGCAAACTCGATAGCCCCCACCTTCGAGGGCAAGTTCAACCACGCAGGCTCGGTCTACAAACAGGAACGCTGGGACGATGCGCTGAAAGAGTATAATGCTCTGTTAGACGACTCGACAAACACCCATCGCCCTGAAGTTTTTTATAATCAAGGTAATACATTATTCAAAAAGAACTCGCTGAAGGAGTCTATCGAGGCATATAAGTCTGCGCTCAGGCTCAATCCCAACGACCAAGAGGCTAAGTTTAATCTTGCTTATGCTCAGAAAAAGTTGAGAGATCAACAACAGCAACAACAAAATCAGCAGCAGAACCAAGACCAGAATCAACAAAACCAGCAGAATCAAAATCAGAATAAAGACCAGCAACAGCAGGATCAAGATAAGCAACAAGGAGATAAGGATAATAAAAATCCTGATGGCGAGCAAGATAACAAAGAGCAAAATCAGAATCAAGACAAGAATAACGAAAA
>JAZOQL010000102.1:0-8282 GCA_045656065.1 Rikenellaceae bacterium
TGCAACTGACGGTCCTATGCCTCAAACTCGTGAACACATCTTGTTGGCTCGTCAGGTAAACGTTCCGCGTATCGTTGTATTCCTGAACAAAGTCGATATGGTTGATGACGAAGAAATGCTCGACTTGGTTGAAATGGAAGTTCGTGACTTATTGAGCTTCTACAACTTCGACGGTGACAATACTCCTATCATTCGCGGTTCAGCTCTCGGTGCTTTGAACGGTGAAGCTAAATGGGAAGAAAAAGTTATGGAATTGATGGCTGCAGTAGACGAATATATTCCTATTCCTCCACGTGACAACCAAAAACCATTCTTGATGCCGGTTGAAGACGTATTCTCAATCACAGGTCGTGGTACAGTATTGACAGGTCGTATCGAAACAGGTGTTATCCACGTAGGTGATCCTGTTGAAATCATCGGTCTCGGTGAAAAAGCTATGACTTCAACTTGTACAGGTGTTGAAATGTTCCGCAAATTGTTGGACGAAGGTGAAGCAGGTGACAACGTAGGTTTGTTGATGCGTGGTGTTGATAAGAAGGAAGTTAAACGTGGTATGGTTGTTGCTAAACCAGGTTCAATCACTCCTCACACTCGCTTCAAAGCTGAGGTCTACATCTTGAAGAAAGAAGAAGGTGGTCGTCACACTCCGTTCCACGA
This sequence comes from Rikenellaceae bacterium, assembly GCA_045656065.1. Taxonomy (GTDB): domain Bacteria; phylum Bacteroidota; class Bacteroidia; order Bacteroidales; family Rikenellaceae; genus CAJGBR01. The sequence continues at coordinate 658 of JAZOQL010000102.1, forward strand.
TAAATATCGTCCTCAATTCTACCTCCGTACCCTCGACGTAACTGGTGAAGTTAGACTTCCGGAAGGCGTTGAAATGGTAATGCCAGGTGACAACATCACTATCACTGTAGAATTGATCTACCCGGTAGCTTTGAACGTAGGTTTGCGTTTCGCTATCCGCGAAGGTGGACGTACAGTAGGTGGAGGTCAAATCACAGAAATCCTCGAATAATACGAGTATACAACAAAGTGAGCCTATGTAGTTAGGCTCACTACCTACGGGTGTAGTTTAATGGTAGAATAGTGGTCTCCAAAACCATTGATGGGAGTTCGATTCTCTCCGCCCGTGCAATTAAAAAATAAAAAAAATGAGACTTATAAATTATTTCAAAAACTCCTATAAAGAGTTGGTTCAGAAAGTCACTTGGCCATCTTGGAGTTCGCTCCAAAACTCAGCAATAGTTGTAATGATTGCTTCCCTACTTTTTGCTGTGGTTGTCTTGGTTATGGACGTGGTTTTCCAGAACTTTATGCAAAACGTATATAACTTGCTTTACTAACGACGCACAAAAATTTACGAACAATGGCAGAAAAACATTGGTATGTAATTAAAGCGATCGGTGGTAAGGAGAAAAAGGTCAAAGAGTACATCGATGCTGAAATACGCAAATCGGGACTTGAAGACCTTATTTCACAAGTGCTCATTCCTACTGAAAAAATCTACCAAATCAGAAATGGTAAAAAAGTCAGCAAGGAAAGAGTTTCTTATCCCGGTTATGTATTAGTAGAATGCGCTCTTGTGGGAGAAGTCCCCTATCTGCTTCGTAATACTCCAAACGTGTTGGGATTTTTGACCGACTCGAAAGATGCTTCTATGGTGGCCACACCTCTCCGGCCTCAGGAAGTTAACCGTATACTCGGAAGAGTAGACGAATTGGAAGAAGGCGAAGAAGAAAACGAAACACCATTCTTCGAGGGTGAAACCGTAAAAGTTGTCGATGGCCCGTTCTCGAGCTTCTCGGGTGTAATCGAAGCCGTAGACAACGAACGTAAGAAATTGACTGTTTCGGTAAAGATATTCGGACGAAAAACTCCTATGGAGTTGAGTTTCATTCAAGTAGAAAAAGAGTAATTCACCGAGGGTGCGTCAGATAAATCTCGCAAAGAGATGAAAATGAACGCTCTCTAACCTAAAAAGGAAATGGCAAAAGAGGTTGCTGCATTTATTAAATTGCAGATCAAAGGTGGTGCTGCGAATCCATCACCCCCAGTAGGCCCTGCTCTGGGTTCGAAAGGTGTGAACATTATGGACTTCTGCAAGCAGTTCAATGCTCGCACGCAGGAAAAAGCAGGTAAAGTCCTGCCGGTTATCATCACCGTCTACAGCGATAAGTCATTCGAATTTATCGTTAAACAACCACCTGTGGCCGTACAACTTAAGGAAGCAGCCAAAATCCAATCTGGTTCTGCTGAGCCAAACCGCCAAAAAGTTGGCGAAGTTACTTGGGAACAAGTTAAGGCTATCGCAACCGATAAGATGTCGGATATGAACTGTTTCACTGTTGAAGCGGCAATGCGTATGGTTGCGGGTACTGCTCGCAGCATGGGTATCAATGTCGTGGGCGATTTCCCCGGTGTTTAATCCAAATTGTGTTAAACAATGAGTAAGCTGACAAAAAATCAAAAAGTGGCCATCGAAAAGGTTGAGAAAGGTAAAATGTACCGTCTCAGCGATGCAGCCGCTCTGCTGAAGGAGATCACATTCACGAAATTCGACGCTTCGGTAGACATTGACGTCCGCCTTGGAGTAGACCCACGCAAATCGAACCAAATGGTTCGTGGCGTTGTGACACTGCCCCACGGAACAGGTAAAACAGTGCGCGTATTGGTGCTCTGTACTCCAGACAAGGAAGCAGAAGCTAAAGAAGCTGGTGCTGACTACTATGGATTGGACGAGTATGTTGAAAAAATCAAAGCAGGATGGACTGATGTCGATGTGATCATCACTACTCCGAACGTAATGGGTAAAGTTGGTGCGCTGGGCCGTATCTTGGGTCCGCGTGGTCTGATGCCGAACCCTAAAACAGGTACCGTAACAATGGAAATCGGTAAGGCTGTTAAGGAAGTTAAGGCTGGTAAAATCGACTTCCGTGTAGATAAGTTCGGTATCGTTCACTCTTCAATCGGCAAAGTTTCGTTCACTCCTGAGCAGATTACCGATAACGCGATCGAATTCGTTCAGGCTCTTATTAAACTCAAACCCGCAACAGCTAAGGGTACTTACGTAAGAAGTATCTACCTGTCTTCGACTATGAGTCCGGGCCTACAAATTGATCCGAAAACCACAGATCCCAAAAACAAGTAGACCATGAGAAGGGAAGATAAGAAGGTAATCATCGACTCGTTGGCCGAAAAACTCCAACAGTATCCTAACTTCTATGTTACTGATACTGAAGGTCTGAATGCAGAAAAGACAGCTAAATTGCGTCGCCTTTGCTTCGACAAAAACGTCAAAATGGTCATCGTAAAGAATACTTTGTTCATCAAAGCTCTTGAACAAGTAAACTGCGCTGACGAACAGTTGACAAAATCGTTGAAAGGTACTTCAGCAATTATGTTCTGCGAAACAGCAAACGCTGCTGCAAAACTGATCAAAGAGTTCCGTTCAGGCTCAAACGATAAACCAGTGCTCAAAGCGGCCTATGTACAGGAATGCATCTATGTTGGTGAAAACCAACTCGAAACACTGGCAACAATCAAATCTCGCGAAGAGATGTTGGCAGAAATCGTTTCAATGCTCCAGGCTCCGGCTCGCAATGTAATCTCGGCACTTCAAGCTGGTGCAGGTCAAAAGATCGCAGGCTTGGTAAAGGCACTCGAAGAAAGAGGCCAAAACTAATAATACAGAGTTCAGAGAAGTCGGTAAGTGAACAAATGCGTTATGCGGCATAGACAAAAACCGGCGGAGAATCTGTGAATTAACATTAACAAAAAAAACTTTTAAATTTTACAATAATGGCAGATATCAAACAATTGGCTGAAGAGTTTATGAACTTGACAGTTAAAGAAGTTAGCGAATTGGCAACTCTCTTGAAAGAAGAATACGGATTGGAACCCGCTGCAGCAGCAGTAGCTGTAGCAGCAGCTCCGGCAGCTGGTGAAGCAGCTGTTGCTGAAAAAACTTCTTTCGACGTTATCTTGAAATCAGCTGGTCAAGCTAAATTGCAAGTCGTTAAGGCTGTGAAAGAAGCTACTGGTCTCGGTTTGAAAGAATCTAAAGATATCGTTGACGGTGCTCCGAAAGCTGTAAAAGAAGGCGTTTCTAAAGAAGAAGCTGAAGCTCTGAAAGCTGCTTTGGAAGAAGCTGGAGCTGAAGTTGAACTTAAATAATAAGAGTTAACTTCGCAAGACTGACGGCGTAGAACCTGTCGAAACAGGTTCTATGCCTTTGTCTGGTTAAAATAGATAGGTCATATTGCGGTGTGGCAATATACTGATTATTAGGATTTTAATCCTAAGGTGGGGCGTAGTGTAACTACACAAAAAAGGTTTTTTTTCTTATCGAAATCGCGTTCGGCATATTTTGCCGACATATTGACCGAAAGTCGAAAAACAAAATTTGTAATTTCAACAAATCTTGGGTAAAATGTCATTGAACACTCAAAATCAACGAATCAGCTTCTCGACTGTCAAAAACAGAATGGAGTATCCCGACTTCCTCGAGATTCAGCTCAAATCGTTCCACGACTTTTTTCAACTTGATACTACACCCGAAAATCGACGAAACGAAGGTTTGTACAAGGTTTTTCTGGAAAACTTTCCTATTACTGACACCAGAAATAACTTCGTTCTCGAGTTTTTGGACTATTTTATAGATCCACCGAGATACTCAATCGAAGAGTGTCTTGAACGTGGCTTAACCTACAGTGTGCCTCTGAAGGCCAAACTGAAACTGTATTGTACCGATCCTGAACACGAAGATTTCGATACCGTCGTGCAAGACGTATATCTGGGAACTATCCCCTATATGACTCCGCGTGGAACTTTCGTGATCAATGGCGCTGAACGTGTCGTTGTTTCACAGTTGCACCGCTCTCCGGGTGTGTTCTTCGGACAAAGTATGCACACGAACGGTACTAAATTATATTCGGCGCGAATTATCCCATTCAAGGGTTCTTGGATTGAATTTGCTACGGACATCAACAATGTGATGTATGCTTATATCGATCGTAAGAAAAAATTGCCGGTTACGACCCTCCTGCGCGCCATCGGGTTTGAAAGTGACCAGCAAATTCTCGAAATTTTCGACCTGGCCGACGAAATCAAAGTCAATAAGGCTAACCTGAAAAAGGCTATAGGTCGAAAACTCGCTGCGCGTGTGCTCAAGACTTGGGTAGAAGATTTCGTCGATGAAGATACCGGTGAAGTGGTTACTATCAACCGTACCGAAATCATCATCGATCGTGAAACCGTCCTCGAAGAGCATCACGTTGATATGATTCTCGAAACTGGCGAAAAGACAATCTTGTTGCATAAGGAATCGGCTAACCCAACCGATTATTCTATCGTATATAATACTCTGCAAAAAGACCCGTGTAACTCGGAAAAAGATGCAGTCGTATTTATCTACAGACAGTTGCGTAACTCGGAACCACCCGATGAAGCTACTGCTCGTGACGTTATCGACAAGTTGTTCTTCTCGGATAAAAGATATGACCTCGGTTTCGTAGGTCGTTACCGTATTAACAAAAAACTCGAATTGGATACTGATCATAGCGTCAGAGTTCTTACTCGTGAAGATATGATCGCCATTATCAAGTATCTTATCTCGTTGATTAACTCGCACACTGATGTTGACGATATCGACCACTTGTCGAACCGTCGTGTCAGAACTGTGGGTGAACAATTGGCTAACCAATTCAGCGTGGGCTTCGTGCGTATGGCTCGTACTATCCGCGAACGTATGAATGTGCGCGACAACGAAGTGTTCTCTCCGGTGGATTTGATTAATGCCAAGACTTTGTCGTCGGTAATCAACTCGTTCTTCGGGACAAACCAGCTGTCGCAATTTATGGACCAAACTAACCCGCTTGCCGAAATTACTCACAAGCGTCGTATGTCGGCACTCGGTCCGGGCGGTCTGTCTCGCGAACGCGCAGGTTTCGAAGTACGTGACGTTCACTATACTCACTATGGCCGTCTCTGTCCGATTGAAACTCCAGAAGGTCCGAATATCGGTCTTATCTCATCAATGTGTGTCTATGCTAAGATTAGCGATATGGGCTTCATCGAAACTCCTTATCGCGAAGTAAAAGATGGACAAGTTGATTTGGATAACTCGCACATCAGATACTATAGCGCTGAAGAGGAGACAGGTCGTGTGATTGCACAGGCTAAAACTCCGATGGACGATAACGGAAATATCCTCACAACAGAACGCGTTAAGGCTCGTGTGGATAGCGACTTCCCGGCAGTTGAACCTACTCAGGTTGAACTGATGGACGTTGCTCCGAACCAGATTGCCTCTATCGCAGCTTCATCGATTCCGTTCCTCGAACACGACGACGCGAACCGTGCTTTGATGGGTTCGAATATGATGCGTCAGGCTGTTCCGCTGATTAAGCCTGAGGCTCCGATCGTAGGTACAGGTCTGGAAGGCGACCTCGTGAGAGATAGCCGTATCCAAATCGTGGCTACAGGCGAAGGTGAAGTGGTATTCTCGGATGCAAACGAAATCCACGTTAAGTATGAAATGACCGATAACGAACGCCTCGTAAGTTTCGATCCTGAAGTTACGGTCTACAAATTGCCTCGCTACAGAAAAACTAACCAAGATACCTCAATTACCCTTACTCCGATTGTTCGCAAGGGCGACCACGTAAGCAAGGGCACAATTATGACCGAGGGCTACTCAACCGAAAACGGCGAACTCGCTCTGGGTCGAAACCTGAAAGTGGCATTTATGCCCTGGAAAGGTTATAACTTTGAGGACGCTATCGTAATCTCGGAACGTATCCTTAGAGATGATATCTTCACTTCGGTACACGTTTCTGAATATATTATGGAGGTGCGCGACACAAAACGTGGTGTCGAAGAGTTGACTTCGGATATCCCGAACGTCAGCGAAGATGCTACTCGCGACCTCGACGAAAACGGTATCATCAGAATTGGTGCTAACATCAAACCGGGTGATATCCTGATTGGTAAGATTACACCTAAGGGCGAAAGCGATCCTTCTCCGGAAGAAAAACTCCTTAGAGCAATCTTCGGTGATAAGGCCGGTGATGTGAAAGATGCTTCACTCAAGGCTCAACCTTCACTCTATGGTACAATTATCGACACCAAACTGTTCAGCCGCGCTAACAAAGAGGGTGGTAAGAAATCTAAGCTCAGCGATAAGGCGCAAATCGACAAAATCGAAGAACGCTTTGCTTTGGACGTAGAAAAATTGTTCGACCGTCTGATCGAAAAACTCAGAGTTCTGCTCGAAGGTAAAACAGTTCAACACGTGTTGGACTACTTCGGAGCCGAAATCATCGAAAAGGGTTCGAAGTTTACCGCTAAAAATCTGCGCGAAGTTGACTATCTGAATGTCAATCCAACCAAGTGGACTACGGATAAGGAACGCAACGAATTGGTAGAAAAAATTATCAATAACTATATCCTCAAGTGGAAAGAACTCGATGCCGTAGTTAAACGTGAAAAATACAACATCACAAATGGTGACGAACTCCCAGCCGGCATTATCCAATTGGCTAAGGTTTATGTTGCAAAATTGCGTAAACTGAGAGTCGGTGACAAAATGGCGGGTCGTCACGGTAACAAGGGTATCGTAGCACGTATCGTTCGCGATGAAGATATGCCGTTCCTGGAAGATGGCTCAATCGTGGATATCGTACTTAACCCGCTGGGTGTGCCTTCACGTATGAACTTGGGTCAGATTTATGAAACCGTATTGGGTTGGGCAGGTCGTGAACTCGGACTGAAGTTCGCAACACCAATCTTCGACGGTGCATCACTCGAAGATATCAACGAATACACCGAAAAAGCAGGCGTCCCCAGAAACGGCCGCACATATCTGCGCAACGGTGAAACCGGTGAACAATTTGACCAACCAGCAACTGTCGGCGTAATCTATATGCTCAAATTGGGCCATATGGTCGACGATAAGATGCACGCACGTTCAATCGGTCCGTACTCGTTGATTACTCAACAACCATTGGGCGGTAAGGCTCAGTTTGGTGGTCAGCGTTTCGGGGAAATGGAAGTTTGGGCGCATGAAGCATTCGGCGCATCAAATATCCTCCAGGAAATCTTGACAATCAAATCTGATGACGTAGTAGGTCGTGCTAAGGCTTATGAGGCAATCGTTAAGGGCGAAAATATGCCTACACCGGGTATCCCCGAATCGTTGAACGTATTGCTCCACGAACTTAGAGGTCTGGCGTTGAGTATTAAGTTGGATTAATTTTCGGATTATAATAAGTAAGAAATATATGGCGCTCAATAAAGATAGTAAGATGAATATCGCTTTCAACAAGATTTCGATAGGTTTGGCTTCTCCCGAAGAGATTCTCGACAATTCAAGCGGCGAGGTGCTCAAACCCGAGAAAGTCGGAGGCCAAGCGGTCTTAGGAAGACAACAT